>DAOQPR010000210.1:0-744 GCA_035333265.1 Anaerolineales bacterium | reverse complement strand
CCAGGATGTACATCATCACCAGCCCGGCGATCATTACGCTGCCAATCACATAGCCGATCTGCGCGGAGCTTTTCGCATCTGCCACAAAGGTGAGGCCGATCAACAACATACCCGCAGAATAGAGCAGATCCATCACACGTTCGATAACCACGGTTGGCAAAATCTCGCTGAACGTCATTCCCGATTTTCGGCTGAGCAAAAAGACCCGCCCAACCTCTCCAAGACGAAAAGGCAGGAAGGCGTTTAATAGATAGCCTTCTCCGGCAGCGAACAGGACATCCGTATATTTTGGTTTGTCGCGCATCAGAGTTTGCCAGACCTTGGCACGCATGAATAACCATACAAAGGACAAAACCGCCGACCCCGCCAGGATGCGGTAATTGGCGTGTTTAATGGCCTCCCACATGGTCTTGAAATCTACAAAATATAATATGGCGGCTACCAGGAGGATGCTGATAAGCGCGCCAGGGAGTATTTGTTTTATATTATTCTGAGATTTTGTCATGGTATTCCTCAGAGACTGTTTCTTAAGTACATGGATTCGATAGCTATGTGGTCGGTCGAATTAAATTATAAAAGGAACATCGTCATTGCCTGTACCGCCGTTCGCTGCGCGAAGACGCAGTGCGCAGGCAATGACGGAATTCTAATTATTTTCTCTGCTTTGGCAGGGGCTAAGCCCCTGCCAAAGCCACGGAGATTTCTAAAGACTTACAACCGACTACTTACCACAGACGAACACAG
>DAOQPR010000209.1:0-5679 GCA_035333265.1 Anaerolineales bacterium | reverse complement strand
ACCTGTAAAGCACTGAGCATGGTCGGCATGATGATGTTCATGCCAAAGATGACCAACACGCCAAAGACCACGGCAAGAGTAGTAAGAAAAGTTCGTAATTTACGTCCGCTCAGGTAGCGGGCGGCAAGAGTTAACTGAAACTTCATTTCAATCACCCAGTTCTTTCACCTTGCCTGCTACAAAATCTGCAGATTTTCCGTTCTTTCGTTCAAGCAAAGTCTCATCCACCACCTTGCCATCTTTGAGGAAGATGATACGGTCAGCATAAGCGGCAATGCGTGGATCGTGGGTCACCATCACAATGGTGCGGTTATATTTTTTCGAGACATCACGTAACAAACTGGCGATCTCGTCGCTGGAGCGGGTATCCAAGTTGCCGGTGGGTTCATCAGCGAGGATCAGCTCCGGGTCAGCGACCAGGGCACGGGCAATGGCGACGCGTTGCTGCTGTCCGCCAGAGAGTTGGTCGGGGCGGTTGTTCAAGCGATCTGCCAAGCCAAAACGAGTCAACCACTCCACGGCTTTCTTTTGCGCATCAGCAGGTTTGAGTCCATCCAGCGTGACGGGCAGAGCCGCGTTCTCGGTTGCATTCAAAACCGGAATCAAGTTGAAGAATTGGAAGATGAAACCGATCTTGCGGCGGCGCAGTTCGGTGAGCTTGTCATCGTCGAGGTCGGTCAGGTTGTGCCCGCCGATCAACACATTGCCTCCACTGGGTTTATCCAAGCCGCCGAGCAAATGCAACAGCGTCGATTTTCCACAGCCGCTGGGTCCCATGACTGCGACAAATTCGCCCTCGCGGATGGTGAGGTTAACATGGTCAAGCGCTGCTACTGCGGTAACGCCTGAGCCATAGGTTTTGGTAAGTTTTTCGATCTGAATATTGGACATTTTTTATTTCTTTCTGTAAAACCATACAAACGAATAAAGCTTGCTTAAGAAACATCAAGCAAAAACCTGATCAACAAATACTTACTTCTCACTCGGCGGCGGATATGTGGAGCCAGCGTCGATCTTCTTCGGTCTGCCGCGCTTGCGAATTTCCGGCTCGGGAATCGGCTGATCTTTGATGGCTTCCAAGCGCATCTCGATCATATCCAGCCAGCGCAAGTCCGCTTCGAGGTGCATAATGGCTTTGTCCACTAAAAGGATTTGTGCCATTTCAATCCGCGGGTCGTACATATCGCGTTGGGTGGTGGCGTCGTGCATTTCTTGAAAAAGCCGCGAACGCTGGGTCTGAATGATGCGCGCCGGGTCGGCTTCACCAGAGATCAAGCCAACCATCAATTTGACAAAGAACTCGTCACGCTGATGCTCGGTCGGCACGCCTTCATTGAACCAACTCTTCAACGCCTCATGCCCATTGCGTGTGATGGCGTAGATGCGTCGATCCGGTTCACGCCCCTCGCCCAGGTCAGATTTGGTTTGCACCAACCCAGATTCTTCCAGGCGTTCCAACGTGGTATAGATCTGGGCAGGCTTTACATCCCATGTCGCGCCGCCCACCACCGTGGAAAACGCGGAATGCAGCTCATATCCATGCCGAGGTCTTTGGGCGAGCAATCCTAAAATGGCGTTTCGAACAGACAAAATAGCCTCACAAGAAAATAGTATACGAGTTACTAATTACAAAACGGGAAAATATTATACGAGTTACTATTTTTTGTCAAGAGGAGGAAAATCACTCCCGCCTCTTTCTTGACCTTATCTTGATACAGCTTTCTGGAAGCGATTCTCCTCTGAAAGCTTGTCCGCTAATCTGCGCAAATCTACGCGAATCAAAAAATCCGCAAGGCTTTCACCTCACGGATTTGGCTATCAACTCGTTACTTATTCCTCTTTACTCATTACTCACTATATTTCCCTTATTCCACATCATAAGCCTTTCCCCCACCATCTTCACCAATAACCCCGCCCGCCAAAAAGCGACTGCTGCCATGCCATGCGCCAGCACAGCAAATACAGGCGGTGTTTCATTTGTATAGTAGATCCAACACTCACGAGTCGTCCCCCACAATTCCAGGAAATATCCCAAACCAGCGCCTGCTAAAAAGGTCAGCAGGGCAAAGCGATAGTTCGTAGGTGTAAGGATCAGCAGAATACACAAAATTAAAGAAAGAACGGTATAGGATTTTTCAAAGGTTGGGGAAACAAAGACCAGCATCAGGGTCAGGAAAGAGACGAAGGTGATCCAATAGAGAGAGGAAAACAGAAAATGGTGAATAGGCTCTTGAGCCCGGGATTCCACCTGTCTGATTCCCCAATCTAAAAATCTTGTGAGGCGATCAATGGAAAGACTCGCAATCGGCCAGGCAGGGATGATCCACAAAGGCGGGCGTTCTGCCGTATAGTAATGCCAAAGGTTGGTTTGTGTCCCCCAGCTTTCAATCGCCAGTCCGCCACAGACACCAACAAAAACGATCAACAGATCGGTCTTGAGATTCGCATGAGCCACGATGGTGATGGACATAAATAGAAACACGCCAATCAGCAGCCAATCCATGTACAACCACCAGGGGCCATTCCAATTGATATAGGACATGTACTCTTCAGCCAGCGGCCACCATATATAAACGATCAAAAATATGGTGACGAAAAAACCGCCCAACAGAATGGATGAGTCACGTGTCCAAAAACGTATGTTTGATTTTTCCATGCGCCGCATTATATTGGATTTTGCCAAGATAATGCAAAATCAGCTTCAGCCTATCGATTTGCATCGAACATATTCTTGGTATCAATGTGTAACTTTGACTCTGCTTGATTTCCACCCCATATGAATCAAGAAGCACCTTTGTAAGAGACTACAGAAGGTGCTTCTTTTCATGAATTCTTTTTAGCTTGTCTTAAAGTTGCAGTACTTTTTTATTCCTCATCCTCTTCATCATCAAACTCATCGTCTTCATCCAGCGAAAGCATATCAAAGTTATTGAGCTGGTCGGTGAAGTCGAGATTTTCGAGAGCGTCTTCAAGGAAGGCGGCAGTTTCGTCGTCTTCGGTGTTTTCGAGCAGGTTGACGAGATAGATGCGCACGTCTTCACCGCCGATCTGAGAGAGGGCCCAGATGGTCGCGAGGGTGACGTCATCGTCCTCTTCTTCGTCTTCAAGCATTTTCAGCATGACCGGCACCGCCTCTTCGATGACGATCTCACCGGCTGCTTCCGCCGCGGCATAGCGGATGCGCGGATCGGGGTCAAGCAATTTGGCGGTGACGCTGTCCTTCCACCGGGTATCGTGTGAGCGGCCCATGGCGCGCAAAGCGCTGGCGACCCAAACAGATTCATCCCGTTCGTAGGCAGATTCGAGGATGCCCACGGCTTCATCGCGTTCGGAATAGCCAAAGGATTCCAATGCCATACGGCGCAGGGCGGCATTTTCGTCGCTACGGATGACGGAGATGAGGGAGTCTTCGATGCGTTTGAGAAGGTGGACGTCCAGTTCTTCGAGCGAGCCAAGAAGGACGAACTCACCGAGGAGTTTGGCCGCCTGAATACGCGGAGCGACCTCGGTATCGGTGAGGAAAATGTCCAGGAGGGAGTCAGCAAGCTTGGGGTCGTCTGATTCGGCCAGCAGTCCAATGGCACGGGCGCGGACTTCTCCATCGGCATCCTTCAAAAGCGCGCGCCCAATATCCTCATACGAAACGATGGTATCTTCATCAAGATAGGCGATGAGTTTATCGAGCAGGAGCAGTTTGCGCTGCGGCGGGACGTTCTTCCACGCATCCAAAAACAGACGCAGGGATTTGGGGTCAAGGTCGGAATAATATTGTAGATGCCCGAGCGGGATGTCCTTCTTCGAGTCGAGCAAATGGTCGAGCACAGAATCAAAAGTGAGTTGAGCCATAATTTAGGGAGTGGGGAGTTGAGCAGGGTTGATGAAATCCATGACATTGACGAACAACATCAGGCCGATGAGCAGGAGCATGGCAATGCCATTGACCATGTTCTCCATTTCGGGAGAAATACGTTTGCGGAAGAGGATCTCCGGCAGGGTAAAAACGATGCGTCCGCCATCCAGCGCAGGGATGGGAAGCAGATTGAAGACACCCAGAGAAATGCTAAGCAAGCCCACAAGGGTAAGCGTGCGGTTGGTGGGCTTCGGCGCGGTTCCGCCAGTAGACTGCACAGCGGCGGCTTCCTGGCGGGTGGAAACATCCTCCTGCACCGAGAAATTGAACATATCGTAAATACCCTTGAAGCCAACAAGGCGTGCATCTTCCGGGGCGATCATGCCCTGAATGATGGCAACCGGCAAGTAGAGAATGGTCGCGGCTTGAATGCCGGTGATCGTGGCGCCGCCGGAAATGCTTTCAACAAAGGTAGCCGGACGGGTGGGGTAGGTTAGCCCAACACCGAGCGCACCCTGTTGAGCCGTGCGGTTGGAAAGCGGTGTAGCGGTGATGGTCACCTGTTCGCCATTGCGGTCGAAGACCATTTCCACCGGTTTATCAAGGTTGGCACGAATGATCGAAATGGCCGCTTCGATCTCGGTCACTTTTGTTCCATTGATCGAAACCAGAATATCTCCAGCACGAATATCTGCTTCTTGTGCGGGGGAATTTTCTGCCACCGTATCGATCTTGACGCTCCCCGGAACGGGGACTCCTTCATAAGCGATCAAAGCCGAAAAAACGATAATAGCCGTTAACAAATTCATCACCGGCCCGGCAAACAGAACGACCAGTCGTTTCCACGGGCTGGCTGCGCCAAAACCGCCGGGCACATTCGGGTCATTTTCGCCTTTGGGGCGCACGAACCCACCCAACGGTAAAGCATGAACCGTGAATTCAGTTCCCTGCCATTTGAAGAGCGTGGCTAATTTATACGAAGGCAAACCAAAACCAAACTCTTCAACTTCAATCCCCGCCCAACGCGCCGCCAGAAAATGGCCCAACTCATGCACGAAAATCATCCCGCCCAGGGCAAAGAAAAATATAACCAGCGATAAGAAGTCAAAACTCATATTACAATCCTTTCACGTTACACAGACGTTACGGAATGATTATATCTTGCAAGTGAATGGGAGGAAGTTAATCTTTTCTAAGATGGACAAACCCGTCCTTCGATGAACTCAGAACAGCGCCTCTTCCCCCGCCGGGAATTGGTTCGGTTTTCTGCGGCTTTTTGCCCACCTTTTTCATTGCAAGGCGATGGCCGAAACGATCTCAGCAACGACAGAATTAAACTAACTTCGCCGCCCCGCCCACCCCAGCAACCAGCACATTGCTCACACCGGGAATCTCGCGCAGGCGCTTCTCCACCTCAGCCTTATATTCGCCCAAACACAGCACATGGACGTTCGCGCCTGCATCCACGGTATAGCCCACGGGCAGTCCGCTTGCGCGCCATTCGCGCACTTGATGGAATATCTCCACCGTGGCAGATTGCCAGTACATTAACGCCGGGCTCGAAGTCATCATCACCGAATGCATCATGTCTGAGTCATGTTCGATGACATTTGCAAAGGCTTCAAAATCCTTGTTCAAGATCGCGTTCCGACAGATTTCGAGTCTGCGAGGGGCATCTGCCACGCGCGCATTCTGCAGCGGACTCGTCCCAGCAATGGCGTGACCTTCTGTGGAGCCGGTCTTCTTATGCGCCGCACTGACGATGGCGACACAATCCACCAGATTCCAATGCTCAGCAGGAGCAATGGAGAAGGCATACGAGTCGCTCT
>DAOQPR010000208.1:0-5680 GCA_035333265.1 Anaerolineales bacterium | reverse complement strand
TCTTCATCATACCATGAGCTTGTCCATTCCCAGGCATTGCCGCTCATGTCCCACGTGTCGGTGGGGCTGACACCCTGGGGAAACGTGCAGACAGCAGTGGTGCCGCCCAGACCAGACCCGGTCGAGTCGCTGTCCCAGGTGTTGGCAGCGGTTTTGTTGAAGCCCTCGCCCCACGGATACTCCCTGCCGTCGGTGCCTCTTGCCACCCGTTCCCATTCATCGTTCCTGGGCAGGCGCACAATGTATCCATCGGGCACAGCCACGATCTTCTTTGAAAGCCATTTGCAATATGCCTCGGCTTCGTACCAACATACTCCCACCACCGGCACGATCGGATTGCTTAATTCGATATTATGCCAATAATAGGGAATGTTTCGTTTGGGCACAGGGCGGTGTTCCAGCCAGTCGCGTGATACAGCCTCCATGGTGCGGTCGTCATATTTTCCGGTGCGCCATTCCCAACCATCGTCGCTCCAGTACTCGCGGGTCTGATATCCGTCCTCTTTGACAAACCGTGCGAATTGAATATTGGTGACCGGGTAACGGGCAACAAAATACATGTAGGGAATTTCCTTCGCCTCCTTCTTTACCCCGGCCTGATACTCACCAGCAGGCACTTCCACAAACCGATCCAGGTCGCCGGGCCGCCAACCGAGCCGTCCCAATAGCAAACCGGAATGCCGCCGCAACTCTGGTCGCAAACCGTCATCCTGCATGGTTTTTACAAGAGCTTGAATCACACGTTCCTTGCTTTGAGGCGGAACTCCTCCGGGCCAGGTGTCCAGCACGGCATCGCCTGCCAGAACCACAGCTTCGCCAGCCGGGCCCGGCTGGTGGTCCACCAGGGCTTCCACTACCTCGCCTGCCACTTTGGGCAATTGCTGGCGAATGCCAAGATACCCAATGGTGAGCAGGGTCACTTCACGCCAGGCTTGTTCTCCCACATGTCTTGAAAGTGTTTCAGTAATGGGAGCAGAATTGCCCTGCCCCAGGAGTGCCAACGCCACTGCTGCCAGGTATTCTTCAAAGGTCAGGTGAATAAAACCATATTCACCGGGGCCGCGTTCCAGCAAAAGGGCTGCATGCTCACGCACGTCCTGCATGAATTGGCGGGCTGCCTGGTGTGGAGAAGAGTCGCCGCGCTCGTGGAATAGCTCTTCCAATTTTCGGCGCATGTCTTCGCGCCCCACCAGCCCAACTCCCGGGCTGACTTCGTGCATCCATAAGGCCAGCGGTGCCAGAACGCGTACAGTTTGAATCTCATCAATGTCACGTCCAGGCGCACGTCCACTGATGCTACGGGCACGATTCCATGTGGAAAGTAAAGTAGTGACATACTGGTCGTAGAGTTGAACACGACGTTCAGGCAGGCTGACTCCCTGACGTTTCATCAGAGCCAGAATGGTCAACAAAAGCGGTGTGGAGGCCAATTGCCGTACGCCAGGGTTTTGCCAAATGGCATCCAGCAATTCACGCTGATCCACTTCAGCGTCGGCGCGGGCCGTGCTGGTGTGGCCTTGAGCTTGTCTTTCCAGGGCTTGTGTCCAGCGGGTGATGAATTCTTCGATCTCATCATCATCAAAATCCACGATGGTACATTCAGCCAGAGCCTCGGCCGAAGGGCGCACCGCACGATACCCAACCACGCGGCTGGTAAGCACAAATTTGTTTCCCTGGTGACGATGGAAGGTGTAAAAATCCACCACACGTTCCACAACCGTATTGCGCATGTTAATATCCCGCACTTCGTCAAGGCCGTCCAATAGGATCAAAGCCCGGCCTACTTTTAGAGCCTCGCTGAGCATGGGACCGACAGGCAAGTCGGCGCCAATACCGGCAAAGTATTCGGCAATGAAGTCATCCAGGCGGATATCCTTGCTTTGCAGGGCATTCGCAAATGCGGCCAGCGGTAACAGGATGGGAATGTAATCGTCCAGCCCCAGTTGCTTTCCTTCCCCGCGGGCGAGCCGGAGCGCTACATATTTTACGAAGGTGGTTTTGCCGGCGCCCGGGTCACCGAGGATGATCACACCGGAGTTGTTGTTCAATACGTCTAACAGGGGAACCGGCTCGCCGAAGTGAAAGGCATCTTCATACTCGGCTATATCCCGGCCTGCCAGGCTGAAATCGCGTTTCCAGGTTTCGCCTTCCGGCAATTCCATGCGTGCCTTGAGCGGCACATAAAGTTCGAGCAGTTTTAATTTAAGCGGAACACGGTCAGATACCCCCATCCCTTTGAGACTGAGATAATAGTGCCTGTCAGTTAGAAAGGCGAGGTAGGCTGCCGTCGCCTGTTTAATGATATCGGGTGGCAGGGCAGGTTGAAGGTCACGCCAGAAGCGGTCTGCCAGGACGATCGTCTGTCCGTGGATGATGGCACTATCAGTGATCGAGCCGCCTACGGCTACACTTCCAGCGCCAGTTTGAATTTCCTGTTCTGGGGCTTGCTGTCTGGATGTCTTCTTTGTCGGTGTTTTTTTGCCAGTCATACCGCCTCGCTTTGAATTCAGTATACATTAATTCAAATCTGGCCGAGTTTACCAAATTGAAAGGCGATGAAAAAGACCGCCTTTCGGCGGCCTGTTTTATCATTAATCTGCTTCTGCAAAAGCGATGACAACTATATGCTGGTTTAGGAATTTGGGCTTTGGCGCGTCGGTAGGGGAGATCACCTGCCCAAGGGTATATCCGCCTGCGATTGGCACATCGTCGCCAAGGATTTCCTGCACAGCTGCGATCTCGCTGCCGGGGTTGGCCTTGAGCAGCATCTGCCAGGCAATATCCACAAGCACAATGGCAAGCATGGGTTTTTTATTGCCCAATTGAAACAAAGCCTGTTGGGCGGCATTTCTGGCGGCACGTTCGCAAGCCGAGCGGCTGCCAACCAAAAGAAATGCATCGATCCCATCACGGATGGGCGCATTCATGCGGAAACTGCCATCGGCTTCCACACGAATGGGTGCGCGCACCAACATTCCATCACTTTGCTCGATTCCAAGTGGATATAAACGGGCAAGGTAACTTAATGGTGGAAAGGCCCAATCACGGGCTGGATATCCAAACAAATTGGCATAGGCCTCAGAAGCAGGGCGTCCATCCAACGTGCGCAGCCAAAATCCGCGCGACCGGGTAACCCGAAAATGGTTTCCAACCGGGTCCCAACCGTGATCCGAGCCAACACCCATCTTTACATTGCCGCGTAAGAAAGCGGCAACCACGCCGCCGGTTCCGGTTTGGCTGCCAGCCAGTTGATAAGTATTGCTGGTGTTGAGGTCTCCACTCGAAAGCGCGCCGGTGACGTTCCATGAAGAGGATAAGGCGTTACAGAACTGTTCTGCATCTCCATTGAACCCATCGGCAAAGAAGATGACCGATTGACGTTCGACACGCGCCGCGATGTGTTGTTCGATCTTGGAGGCGGTTTCGCGGCCAGATTGCGCGTAACCCGGCAGCCAAAGGGTTTCAGCTTGTACATCTCCGCTGAGCAGGGCGACTACGACAGAGTGGGGGTGTAATCCTTTTTGAGTCAACCCGGCCGGAGAACTAAAGCCGATCAGGGGGGTGTCGCCAAGTAAACTGGAAACCCCGTTGAGTACTTCACGCGGCTGGTACTGATGAGAGGAAATTACGAATGCCAGGCTGGGCGCATTTGCCCCAAGGCGGTTTAGAGCTTGATGTGTGGCCTGCAAACCCGCCTCGCGTCCATCCAACGCCTGGGCCGATCCTACGGATGCAAATATGCTCATTTCGCCTCTTTATTCCTGGGCAACCGGGACTGTAAAGTGGAAGGTGGTACCTTTGCGATATTCGCTTTCGAACCAGATTTTGCCACCCTGCATTTCCACCAGGCTTTTGGTAATGTTCAAGCCAAGGCCTGTTCCTGGTGCTTCGCGTGCTTTGGGATCGTCAGAACGGAAGAATTTTTGGAAGATCTTTTGTTGATCTTCAGGGGTCATGCCAATACCATTATCTTTCACATAAAGGTGAATGACGCGCGGCGCACCGTCTGGATCCCAATGGTTTGGAGATTCTTCCACACCTACCAGAACGCTCCCGCTTTCTGGTGTGTATTTGAAGGCATTGCTGACAAGGTTGGTGAGCACTTGTCCAACACGAATTCGGTCAGCCCACATGGAGGGCAGGTCAGCTGGGATATTCAAATCCAAAGTCTGCTTCTTTTCATCAAGCTGACGTTTGAAGGTCCGTATGACCTCATCCACCAGGTCATTGGCTTTCGTTGCTTTGAATTCAAGGCGCAGACGTCCCGCCTCGATCTTGGAATTGTCATTGAGGTCTGAAACAAGCGTGGACATGCGCTCCACATTGGACTTAATGGTTTGGAGGAAGTTCGCCTGCATCTCGGTGATCTGCCCAACAGCGCCGCTTGCCAAAAGTTCTGAATACCCTTTGATGGAGGTCATTGGGTTTTTGAGCTCGTGGGCTACAAAGGAAACGAAGTCGCTTTTTGCCAGGTTTGCGCGTTGAACTTCACTGAACAGTTGGGCATTCGAAATGGCAATGGCCGCATGGTCGGTTAAGCGTGTAAGGAAATCGATATCCACGGTGGTGTCGCCGGTGCTTTCAAGATACAGCAGACCGATCACGGTCGTTTCACGGCGAATGGGGATCACCATTTGGGTTTGTGCCCCCAGCAGGAGTTTATTTCGCGTCGCCTCCACCTCGACTTCGACCTTTTGTGGCGCCCCGGTCTCAACTGCACTGATCATGGAAGGCAGTTCGATCTTCATGGTCTGATCTGGCAGGGCCTGCATTTGTTCATCCAACCCCTGATGCGCCATAATGCGCAATTTGCTTTCATCAAGAATACCGATCAGGCCTGCTTCTGCATCCGATTGACGCAAGGCCCAGTCGAGGGTGATGCGCATGGCCCGGTCCATTTCAAGGCTGGCGTTGAGTTCGCGGTCGATGCGTTGCATGACCGATAGTTCCTCGACACGGTTGGCAAGTTCTTGGTCGGTCAGGGTGTAGAGGCGTGCATTCTCAATGGCAACTGCGGCCTGGCCTGCAAAAGCCGTGAGCAGGGTTTGATCATTTTGAACGAACGGCAGACCATCGCGGCGGTTGATGACTTCGATCACACCGATGACCCGGTCCTTGACCTGGAGTGGCACGGCCATCAAGGAACGACTGACAAAACCTGTTTGTTGGTCGACGCCCTTGAAGCGATTGGCATTGGTTTGTTCTTCATTTTCGATCACCGGACCCCGGGTTTGCACAGCACGTCCCACGATCCCGGTTCCGGGGGGCAAACGTTTTCCGATGAGGTTGGTGGCGACAGGTCCGACTGTGACGCGGAAGACGAGTTCATCGGTCTGGTCATCCACCAGGAAGAGACTTCCAGCTTCGCAGTTCAAAATGCCGACCGCATTCTCGAGGATGTTTTGCAGCAGTGGATTTAGTTCCAGCGTGGATGTTAATTGACGTGTGATCTCATTCAGCGTCGAGAGTTGATGCGCACGTTCCTGTGTTTCCTGCAGCAAGCGGGCCTTGACGATGGCACCAGCGGTTTGGTCGGCAATGGCTTGGAGTAGCTCCACTTGCGCACGGGTGTAGACCGTTGATCCATCGCGGCTGCCAACACTTAGCGTGCCAATCGACTCCGCCCCGGCATTAAGCGGAACACCGAACAAGGTTGCAAAGTCAAAACCAAACCACATCA
>DAOQPR010000207.1:0-5694 GCA_035333265.1 Anaerolineales bacterium | reverse complement strand
ACATCATCATGAATTTGTTCGATCAGCGCCTCCACGGTGGTGTAGCGAATTTCATCGCGTAAGCGCTGTACGAACTCGAGGGTCATGACTTCGCCGTAAATATCGCGTTCAAAATCGAGCAAATACGCTTCGAGGCTGGGGATTTTTCGCTCAGGGGTGAAGGTTGGATTAAGCCCAATATTCGTTGCCGCCATGAAGCGTTCGTTTCCAAGCTGTGCCCAACAGGCATAAATACCATTGGGCGGCGTGGCTTTTTCTTTTGGGTAATTTACATTGGCCGTGGGGAAGTTCAGTTTTTTGCCGCGTCCCTCGCCGTGAATGACTTCTCCGCTCATGGTATAGGGATGCCCCAGCAGTTTTTCGGCTTCGGGCATGTTGCCGGTCGCAACCAATTTGCGGATTTCGGTGGAGGAGATCACGCCGCTTTCATCGCCGAGAGCTGGTACTACCTCGACAGTGTATCCCAACTCCGAGCCGATCTCGGCCAGGCGCGCGGCATTGCCTTCACGTCCCCTGCCCAGGGCAAAGTCGTAACCGATGAGCAGGCGCGCCAGGCCGAGCCGCTGCTTGAGCGTGGACATATATTCATGGGCAGAAACAGTTGAAAGGTCGGGGGTGAAGCGTTGCGTGATGACCGTATCCACTCCGAGAGAGAGCAGCAGATTCGCGCGCTCATCCGGCGTGGTCAGGCATCGAATCTCCCTGGTAGTTAATACCGAGGCAGGGTGTGGGTGAAAGGTTAGGACAACAGCAGGGGCGTTGTTTTCATGCGCTTCCTGCACCAACTTGCGGATGATCTCCTGGTGGCCGCGATGGACGCCATCAAACACACCAATGGTGAGGTGGGAATTGAGCTGGGATACTTCTTCAAGGGAATGGAAATGTGGCATATAAAAAAGCCGCCTTTGACGGCGGCTTTATTTTATCATTGCAAATGGGAGCTAATCTGAGGTGAAGAAGACCTTTTTGGGCTGCCATTCTTTGGAACCATCTTCAGCGTTTTCCGTTTGCACCATCAGGGCGACCAATTCTCCCTGAGTGCTGACGCCGCGAACTTTTTCGTTTACCAGGTCGGCTTGCTTGGCTTTGACCCGGTGACCATGGCGTACGGCTTCCACTTCATCGGGATTCAATTCAACGGCGGGCCAATCGCCAAGCGCTTCGGCGGCGGGAATGAGGTATTGATACCAGTTGCCTGCGGTGAAGGCTTCCTGTAATTTGCGCAGGGGCACGGAATCGCGCAGGGTGAATTTTCCGCTCTTGGTGCGGCGCAGGCCAACGAGATAGGCGCCACAACCAAGTTTTTTGCCAAGATCATTTGCCAGGGAACGAACATAAGTACCCGATGAACAATGCACGTCGATGACGACTTCGGGCGGAGTCCATTCGAGAACTTCGAGGTGATGCACGGTAATGGTGCGCGGCTCCAGATCCACTTCTTCGCCTTTGCGCGCCATTTCGTAGGCTTTGCGTCCCTGAACTTTGACAGCAGAGTAGGGTGGGGGAGTTTGCTCGATCTCGCCGATAAAGGTCTTGAGCGCTTCTTCGAATTCTTCTTCTGTAATGTTGGAAGGGTCCTTGGAAGGGGTGAACTTTCCTTCGGCATCGTAGGTATCGGTGGTACCACCCAAACGAATGATGGCCTGATAACGTTTATCAGATGCGGAAACGTATTCGCTTAAACGTACGGCAGGGCCAACAAGAATTACGAGTACGCCGGAGGCACGCGGGTCAAGGGTGCCTGTATGGCCTGCACGGCGCAGGCCGGTTCCATTTCGTATGACTTGTACAACATCGTGAGACGTCATGCCCACGGGTTTATCCACAACAAGTGCGCCAGAGATGGCGTTCTTTACGTCCTGACTGTTCATTAGTCATTCCTCCTTTAGTTATTTAAATATATTATGACACATATTGTCTGGTTTGTGTGTAGTACTCTGGTCTGAATCATTTCTGCCATAATTTACAGTTTTAATAGTTCTCTTGTTTTGGCAAGTGCTTCTTGTTTAATATCGTCTAATGTCCCTTCGATATCTGCCCCTGCAGCAGCCGCATGACCTCCGCCTTTAAAGAATTTTGCAACTTGCGAAACGTCCACTCCAGGCACAAGGGCTCGCCAGGAGATTTTTACATGGTTATTTTGTTGCTCAACGAATACCATTCCAACTTGATTGCCATCAATGGCAGAGATCATGTTGATGAGATCCGCATCATCGTTTCCGCTGTAGCCTGTGGATTTGCGATCTGTAAGTTTGAGCGTCCCCCAGACAATGCCATGTTTACTTTCCAGGCTGGAAAGTCCCGCCCCCCAATATTTTGCCGCCGGATAGGTCTTCCGCACCAGCGATTGCATGTAGATCTCAGTCATATCCACACCGCTTTCCATCAGGCTTGCGGCCTGGCGCAGCGCTTCTGGGGTGGTGTTGGAGGTACGAAATCCAAGCGTATCGGTGAGGATGCCGGTGAGCAAAGCAGCCGCGACAGGTTGTGTGATCGTCAGACCCCAGCCTGGCAGGTGATTGGTGAGAATGGCGGCTGTGGCAACTTCTTCTGCTTCGATGAGATTCAATTTTCCAAATTGTTCGTTGGTCTTATGATGGTCGATATTAATATCGGGTTGACCAAAGTTCTCGAAAACTTTCCCCGTTCGTTTGAAATCAGCACAATCGACGGTGATGAATGTATCATGACCGCCGGAGGGTTCCTTTTTGATCAGATTGCTTCCTTCCAGAAATCTAAAGGATGATGGCACCCCATCAACAAGGATCATTTCCACGGTTTTGCCTGCGTTTTGCAGGGCCAAACCCAAACCAAGCAGGGAACCTATGGCATCGCCATCGGGACGCACATGTGAGGCGATCACGATGTTTTGCGCAACATCAAGCCTGTTCTTTATCTCCCCTGTAAGTCTATTATTCACTAAGCATATCCTCCGAGCATCACTTCTCTCTTTACTTGACGCCGCATTATACAAGAGAAATGGAAAGTTTTTATTTTTTGTTTCTTAGTTCTGCCAGTAATTTTTCTATGTGGTCGGCATTTTCAGGGGTTGGGTCCCAATGAAATCTCAACCGGGGGAAGGAACGCAGTTCCACGCGGGTGGAAAGTTCTCGTCTCAGGAATCCAGACGCTGATTCCAGCCCCGCAATTACCTCGGCGGAACGGGAGGCGCCTTCCACTGCGGAAACGTACACTTCCGCGTAGGCCAACTCCCGGTCCACCTTTACGCCGGTTACAAAGATCTGTTTAAGGCGCGGGTCATTTATTTCGTGAATGAGCATTTCAGACATGACCTGCTGAATGCGGTCTTCAATCCGTTTAATTCGTATTCCAGATGGCATGATATTTATCTATACAGTATCACAACTTGAATAAATTTTGAATAGGTAAAAACCCTTATTCAAGGATGTAGCAAACCAATGTGTCACCGGCTTGAATATCTGCAAAGTTTTTGAAGCCGACACCGCATTCAAAGCCCTGACGGATCTCCTTCACATCATCCTTTTCATGACGCAGGGAGGAGAGATCACCTTCGTACACAATGTCGGAGTTGCGATAGAGGCGCACTTTAGCGCCGCGTTTTAGCTCACCATCGGTGACACGGCATCCAGCCACACGGCCAAATTTGCTGGCGGTAAAAACCTGCAAGACGGTGGCACGGCCAAGGGTCTTTTCCACAAAATCGGGTTCGAGCATACCCTTGAGGGCTTTTTCGATATCCTCGGTCATGCGGTAGATGATCTCATACAGGCGAATATCCACGCCTTCCTTTTCCGCCATGCGGCGGGCATCCACATCGGCCTGAACATTGAAACCGATGATGATGGCCTTGGAGGCGGATGCCAGCATCACATCGTTGTTGCCGATGTTGCCGGTTTCAGCGTGAAGCACTTTTAGACCGATCTCGCCCTGGCCAAGTTTGTTCAGTTCAGTAATGATCGGGTCAAGCGAACCTTGTACATCCGCCTTGACGATCAGGTTAAGTTCCTTGGCTTCACCGGTTTGTACCTTGCTAAACAAGTCTTCGAGAGAAAGCTTTTTGCGGGACTGGGCGGCCGTCTTGGCGACCTCAAGCCGTTCCCCAACAATGGCGCGCGCTTCTTTTTCCGAGGAAACGACTTCGAACAAATCTCCAGCGGAGGGAACGTCACTGAGACCCATGACAAGTACCGGTGTGGAGGGAGCCGCTTTTTTGATCGGCTTGCCCTTGTAATCGCTGATGGCACGCAGCTTTCCATGGGCTGTTCCTGCCACGATCACGTCACCGGGTTGCAGGGTTCCATTCTGTACGAGCAGGGTCGCCATCACGCCCTTGGATTTATCCAATTCTGCTTCGATCACAGTACCAAGCACCTTGCCGCCGGGGTTGGCTTTGATCTCGTTGCTGTCGGCTACGAGCAAAACGCCTTCGAGCAGGTCATCGATGCCTTTTTTCAACTTTGCAGATACAGGCACAACCATGGTACTGCCGCCCCAATCATCAGGGACAAGTTCGAGCTCGGCAAGTTGTTGTTTGACACGTTCGGGGTTGGCGTTGGGTTTATCGACCTTGTTCAAAGCCACAACGATCGGCACACGCGCGGCCTTGGCATGGGCAATGGCTTCCTTGGTCTGTGGCATGACGCCATCATCGGCAGCCACAACCAGAATAACGATATCCGCACCTTGAGCACCGCGCGCACGCATTTGCGTGAATGCGGCGTGGCCGGGTGTATCAAGGAAGGTAATGAGACGTCCCTTCATTTCCACTTGATAGGCGCCAATGTGCTGAGTAATACCCCCGGCTTCTCCTGCAGCCACATCCGTCGAACGGATGGCATCCAACAAACTGGTCTTGCCGTGGTCAACGTGACCAAGAATGGTCACGACCGGCGGGCGGCTTTTTAACAGGGATTTATCCTCGCCTGCAATGCGTTGACGCCAGAGGGGAACTTCCCCGGTTTCCTCTTGAGCAGCAGTTTCCACCTCTTCAGGTACTGCTTCGAATCCATATTCAGCCACAACAATGGCGGCGGTATCATAATCGACCATCTGATTGATGGTTGCCATGACACCATTTGTCATCAATTTTTTGATCAGGTCAATCGGGCTTTTTTCGATCTTTTGCGCCAGGTCGCGCACCACAATACTGGTGGGTAGTTCTATCTTGTTACCGTTGTTGCTCATAAGCCACCTCCTTCAAATCTGAAAACTAGTCTTATTGCACTAGGTCATATCAGGCGGCCAGTGAGCGAGTGGCTTATTCGTTCACTTGGCCTAACCGTCAGTTTCTGCTTCTTGAGGCAGAGTATTCATCACTTCACTTAAACGAGCAAGGTCGTCCCTGCTCAAACTTGTCTTAAGCGCATGAGCCAGTGCGCCCTTCAACCCTCGTGTCCAACAGGAGAGTCGGTCATGGAGGTATGCACCCCGCCCAGCCAGTTTGCCGCTTGGGTCCACATACACTCCATCTGCAGTGCGGACGATGCGAAACATCTGCCTTTTTGGCAGCACTTCCCTGCACCCAACACAGGTACGCTGGGGAATATGTTTCACACGTCCTACAGGTTTCTTGGTCACGTCCAATCAACTTTCCCTCCTCCCAATGGGAGGAGGGAACCATTAATTTCTACCATTCACTATCCACGCCGTCATCTCCGCGCTTGTGTTTCTTGCGCGTGACGACTTCGCCAAGGCTTTCATCGAATTCAAGGG
>DAOQPR010000206.1:0-5709 GCA_035333265.1 Anaerolineales bacterium | reverse complement strand
ATCCACGATCATGCCCGAAGCATCCACAGCTTCAAAATCATTCCCGGTCAACACATCCAACAAATGCAGCATGTCATTGTCCCAGCGTTCATCGGGCGCACCGCTCACATACCAGTCTGAGCCGTTATCTGCCAGGAACATCCCGTAGGTTTTCAAAGCTTGCAAGATCACCTGCATCTCAGGCGGGAAACCGCTAATGTCGTAATCTGCTTTCAAACGGAAGCGCGAGCCCAATGGAGGAACACCGTCCTGTGGATCGTCGGTCAAGTGCCGACCGGGCCAGAGATAGCCCGCGGTCGTTTCGGCGGTAAAGCGCAAAGCATGGTTGATCGCGCCTGTTTCGATCTCATCATAGCGCACCAAGCCCGGCAAAATGGGCAACCCGGCTGCATCGGCAGATGTCCATGTATCGGGGCGCAGGGCATTCGAGTTCAAGTCCCAGATCGCGCCGCCACCACCCTGCCAATTTGCACCGTCAAAGCTCGCATCAAAAATCTCATAGAGTGTGCAAGTTTCTGTATCCACAACAAGAATATGGTGGTCAGAACCATACTCGATGTTCGGATTATCTGGAATTGGATATGGACCCGCATCTGACTCTTCGGGATAATAAAACTCCGCCTCAAACGTCGGGACAGTTGACCCTGCCACGATGTTGAACGGGATTCCGATCAAGCCTCCCTCCCACGTCCCCGAGCCGAAGTCCATGTGAATGGTTTCCCCCGAGCCGATGCTTTCGATCCATGCATCAGACATGGCATGCACGGGCAGCGTGTCGATGGGGGTATTCCAAACATTGTTGGCAGGGAACATCGGGCAACCCGCAAGACTGGGACCATTTCCAATCGGTTGTTCCGGGACAGAGTCTGTGTCTTGAGTCGCCGCATCTGTAGGCGGAGCCGTTTCCTCATTTGGTATTGTGGGTGCTTCGGTGGGAGGCGTCAACGTGAGACATGCAAAAAGAAAAAGCGAAGTGACAGTGATTAAAAATTTTATTTTCATGGATAAACCTTTCCTGTTACCGATAATGGGCTTGCTTTGGATGCTTCACCAGCATATCAATGCCGTGAAGCTGAGGATCAGTTGTTGGGAGGGGTGAAGGAGTTCATTAAATTTTTGTATCGACCCCGCTTGGGATGTTTACAGCAGGGAATTTAAGTGCGCGATCAGGATGGCAACATCCAGACTGTATAGAACGATCAAAATCACGGTCACAGAGACCAGAGTAGCCATAAACCATTTCTGACCTTTGAGCGCATTTTGGATCGTTTCGGCTCCTTTAATGAACAGATAACAAAAAGACAATAGCGCAGGATACATAAAAAGAGCCTTCATAACGGCAAAGTCTCGATAGCTCAGCGCATACACCGAGACAAAAGCGACATAGCTCCAAAATAGAAAGTCGAACAATCCATAATGTTGCGCCTGTAAAGATGAACCAGCCCTTTTCAGAATCGCCCGGCCTGATTCAAACAGACTGATCCATGCGCCAACGACCAGAAGAACAGAGGGCAGCAGCGCAAAAATGAAAATAGCCCGAGTTAAGGGGAAGAGGTTCTCATCGGTGGTGCTCCAGGAACTGGGCCAGTTTGCAAAGTGAACGGAATGGGCGCGGGCATAGACCTGTGTCCATAGCGAGGTGCGATGGTCTGGATAGTTGGGGTCATACGGTACGAGCGGCAGGCGGGGAACCTTCAGCAGATTAATATACTTAAAGGTGAAAAAACCATCCTGGATGGAGGTAATTCCCGGTCGGGCATAATATGTTTTTTCAAAGAATCCGGGCAGCGGTTGCATGCCTATGTTCATGCCTGCCACCGGTTCATTGTTTTTATAATTCGTCAAATATTGGGAGATCGGGTTGACAAACACACTGATGAAAACAAGCGGAAAGAAAAACGCAGCTCGATAGAACATCATTTTTTGTTTGTCTACCAGAGCCTTGACCGCCAGCGCTGCCGTGATCGCCATCGCCATGGCAAAAAGATTTGTCTTCGCGGTGATGCCCAGCGATATAAGGATCATACTAAGCAGCAGATTTTTATCCCGTCCCTGCTTCAGGAACAAAAACGCGTGGTATGCCCCAAGCGTGCCAAGCAGAATCGCCAGAGAATCATTCGTCGCCTGAGCGTTGATCCCGATCAGATCCGGGTTGAAAGCCAGCAATGCGAATGCGGTCAGCTTGATCAGGTCGTTTCCAGTGCTTAATGACCGGATAAAAAGATAGGCCACCCAAATGGTCAGCGCCCCCATTAGCACATTTAGCAATTGCGCCACGAGGGTTTGAGTTTCAGGCTGGGTGATATTGAGACTTTGAAAGATGACCGCCAGCGACAGATGATAAAACTTGGGCTGAAAGCATTCCCAACAGTCGTCCATGAGAGGCAGGCGTTTTTCCTGCATGATCATTCTGGCCACTTCCAGATGATCGTCATTTGCCTCGCGATTGACAAGGGCCAGGCCAACTCTCAGCAGTGTGGCAAGCAGAAAAATGACGAGGAACCATAAGGACGTCTTTTGTTTTCCAAACATGAACAAATTATACCTTTATAAAATTTTCATCACGACTGCGACGAAGAGGGTACTTCTATGGCTTGGGCACAAAGATTAACAATGTGTATGGAAATTTATCCGTCACCAGCAAAAAGCCCTGCTCATCCAACAACGCCAGGCCCTCAAGGTTGCGGGCATTATCGCCATCCAGATTGAGTTGGATCGGGGCGGAATTCGCGAGGTGAATGCCATCCGCGGAGTAGTTCATTTCAACAAGGCGTTCCACCTGTGCATGTTCTATGTGGGTTGGGCCTTTGCCATATTTCTCTGCGATCGGGTCGCTGCCGGGGGCAATATCTGTATCACCAGGGAAAAAATAATTTATGACCCAAAAGGTATTGCCTGATTCGGGTGCAGCATCGGTAAGGCGATATTCAAGGTTTGGGAGAGAGACTGTGCCCAAGGGTTTCAGGTCGAAATCAAATGCATGAGCAACTGGGGCGGGGTTTAGACCTGCGCCATTGATCTCAAAGAAGGTCAGAACCTGACCATTCATGAGGAGAATTGCCTCATCTGTATGGTTATCTGATGGGAATGCCATTGGAATCTCGACGACATTCGACGCGTCGAGTGAGATCATGCTTTCATCTGCAGAAATCTCACCCGAGACGAGATAGCCATGCATATCCGTGCCTTCACCGGCTTCAATGGTCAGGAAGACTTGATCGCCATTAAATGCAATCGATTCATATCCCTGGAAGTTTGGAATGGACTCTTTCAAACCCGTTGCACTTAACGAAATGGGTGTTGGTTCAAGCGGAGTCTTTCCGTCCAATGCTGCGATAATATCTGCTTTGGGCAGTGCGAATACAGCGCCATCCCCCTCGCCAAAGCGTTCAGGGTATTGTGGAAGGAGGATCAGGGTTTCACCATGCCATCCCAAACCAGAAAGTTCGGCTTCAGGGACGGCGACCGGGCCGGTCAACTCCAGGATGGTCACGGGTTGCTCGGTTGCAAATGCGCTTACTGGCGGGTGTTCGAAGTAAAACCAGCCAGCCAGTGCAATGAGCAGTACGAGTAAAAAGAGCGGCGTCCAAAATCTGTTTTTTGTATTCACTTAACTCTCCTGTATTTTATGGTGATGCCCAGTCATTCTCGATGTAGATTGGAACTCATATTGGGAACTTTCCCCTGCCCAGATCGCGGATGTGGGCTAATGCTTTTTCTTTAAATTGATCTTTTTGGTGCTTATCAGCCGTTGAACGATCTTCTCAAATTCATCCAAACTATCTGGGGTGATCATATATAACGAAATGCCTTTATTTTTTGTGTCCAACCGCAGTCTTTTGTTATAGGCAATAATATCCTTGTATTCCAGGATCATGTCCGGCAGTAGATAGCGCTTCACAGTGATATTTGCTCCAAAACGCGCCTCACGGAAGACGCGAAAGGGCAGGCTTCCAGCCATCAGGCCGAAAACGACGGCCAGAAATCCTTGCGGATTAAAGGAGCCTGTAATGATCCATTGATAAGCGAAATAAACGGTCAACCCCACCCAGACAGGGTAAAGAAACAAGGCAAACTTCATGGTGCCAATATATTTCGGTTTGTAGATGGTTTCGAATTTGTCGTTCATTTGGCCGCTCCTGGATCGATGGATAACATCATGGAAGAGGTATCCACGGCTTCGAATTCATTCCCCTGAAGCATATCCACCTGCGCATTCGAGAAATTATTTGCAGGGAAGAGAGGGTAATTTGCAATTACCCCGGATGAGGTGTTTACAGATTGATCTGTGGGCGTTTGCTTTGAGAGCAGAGATGGAGTTTCAATTGGTATTGCATATTCAATGGGCAGATTGGGTTGCGCAGGGGACGTCCCAGAAGCCAGGATAAATAGTGTGCAAGACCCCGGGAGGAAGATCCTTGAATTCATTATTCTGCCTGGTTCTGCAAAACTTTTTGAAATGCACGCAGCAAAGGTCCGCGCTGCTCGAACCCGGTGGCTCCCAAATCAGAGAGGGTGAGGAAGACCTTTTCACGGCAGCGTGCCAAAAGTCCGCCAGTGAGGCGCGCAAGGGTTTCGATCTCCATTGCCACTTCATCGGAGTCCTGCCAAATGCGCCCGGCAGCGGCATCCCAATTCCTTGAAAGTACGTAAGGATGTGTCAGCGGCTGGGAGACACGCTGCGACCAGCCCTCCGAGCCGGGGTCCAGCCAGAATTGATAGGTGGCTGGGCGGTTCATCATCAGATAGGTGTAGGCAGGTGCGACCAGCACCGCCTCTTTATTTTCACTACGCCAGGATTCGAGATATTGGGCGGCGATCACACCATCTTGGAGCATGGTGAAGTATTCCTGCCCCAATTCAAAGCCGGTCAGGTTTGTGGCCGATTCCATTGCACTGCGGAACTTCTTCACCGATTCAACCAGGCTGGCCGCAATGCGCACAGCATCGAGATTGGAATGGAATCCAAATTCGGGCTGCGAGATGATTTCACCGAACAACTTGCGCAGGAAGAAGTCGAGGGGTAAAGGCTCAGAGGCGCGATATTCCTCCAACCAGTTGCGCAGCATTGAGTAACGCGAGCCGAGGGCGTATGTAATGCGGTCCTGGGTTCCAGTCTGGATTTGGTCGAACGTGGAAAGCCGCAGGTCACGCTGCCCATAGATGATATCCGTCATCAATTGAGCGCGGATAAGGTCGGTGTTCAAGGCGACCATCAAGGCATGGGCCACATCAAATTTTGGCGGATGTATATTCCATTGTGGGTGAGCGAGGGCAGATAGTGTTAAGAGGGTTTTGCTGGCGGGCTCATCGCGCAGGGAACGCGACGGACGATTGCTGCGCCATGGAATACTGGCGCGTTCCAAACGATTTGCAATGGAAAAGCGCAGAGAGTCGTTAAGGTAGGGGGTGAGGATGACGATCTCGGCAGTTGGAATGCCTTCGCCAATGAGCACTGATATTTTCTCGACAATGCTATCCAGCATTTCCGGGTGGAAGTGGGTCAGGATAAATTCCATTGCCGATTGACTGTCATTGGCAGGCGGCATCTCCTGCCCGGTGATGGCTGCAACAAGGGTGTTTGATAATTGGATGACATTTTCAGAACAAACAAAAGACTCGTGTAGTTCGATGGCCTGCTCACAATACCCGCTCAGCGCTGCGCCGGTATCTGGGTCGCCGCCGAGGAATTTTCGATATCCCGCCGCT
>DAOQPR010000205.1:0-5737 GCA_035333265.1 Anaerolineales bacterium | reverse complement strand
GAAACGGTCGGCGCGGGACAAAGCGAAGTGGACATCGCCCGCCTCGCTCACACGACGTTGGTTGTTGAAGCTCCCGGGCTGGGGGACGACATCCAGGCAATTAAAGCGGGCATCCTTGAGATCGCAGATATCCTTGTGGTGAACAAAGCCGACCGCCCCGGCGTGGAGAATACCGAGAAGGCGCTCAAGACCATGCTTGAACTGGCGCACCCGACCGAGCGTGTGTTCAAACACCACGGTACATCCATGAATGTCTCTGCACCAAAGCAGGCTACAAATATAACGATGTGGATTCCACCCGTTCAGCGGACGGTTTCAATAGAAGGTGTGGGCATCCCTGAACTCGTCGCTGCGATTGCGCGGCATGTGGACCACCTCCGCTCGAGCGGGGATTGGGCCCTTCGTGAGCGCACCCGGCTCGAGGTCGAGTTGGAGGCGTTGGTCCGCGAGGGGTTGATGAAAAAGTTTCGAGAGTCATTATCGGCTGAGGCGTACGAAAATGTCCTTGAGTCGGTTGTTCAAAGAAAACGTTCGCCGTGGGAGGCTGCGGCGGTTTTGTTGAAAGAGAGTTGAGATGAGCATTGTCTATGGAAAGCGCATCCGCTTGCGCGCGGTGGAACGGGAAGATGTTGCGAAGTTCCACGAGTATGTGAATGACCCCGAGGTCACCCGCGGGCTGGCGTTGCATCTTCCGATGTCGCTGGCAGATGAGGAACATTGGTTTGAGAATTTGGGAAAACGCGACCCAAATGAAAAGCCGCTGGCAATTGAGATTCGTAAGGGCAAGGGCTGGGTGCTGATCGGCAATTGCGGATTGTTCGCCATTGATTGGACAAATCGTTCGTCTGAGTTGGGCATTATGATCGGTGAAAAAAGCGAGTGGAACAAGGGCTATGGCGCCGAAGCCATGACGCTTTTGTTGCAGCACGGGTTTGAAACCTTGAACCTGAACCGGCTTTTTTTGCGCGTGTATTCGGAAAATGTTCGCGCAGTGCGCTCGTATGAGAAGGCTGGCTTTGTTCTGGAAGGCAGACTGCGTGAAGCGGTCTATAAACATGGAAACTATGACGATGTTCTGATCATGAGCGTTTTGCGTTCGGAGTGGATGTCGCGAAAGAAGGAGAAGTAAGGAAATGCACCATGTACATCATGATCTAAAGGTGTACGGGGGAATCAAGTTGTTTGGCGGAACAGGTTCGCCGGAACTTTCACAGAAGATTGCAGAATACCTGGGCCTGCCTTTGAGCGGGCGCGAAGTGATCGAATTTCCAAATGAGAACCTGTTCATTAAATTGAATGGCAGTGTGCGCGGGCAGGATGTATATGTGATCCAGACCACATCTTCGCCGGTGCATCGTAACTTGATGGAATTGCTCATCATGATCCAGACTCTCAAGCTGGATTCGGCGGCGCGCATTACGGCAGTGGTGCCGTATTTATGCTATGGCCGTTCAGACAAGAAGGACCAGCCACGGGTACCCATTACGGCGCGCCTGGTGGCAGATATGATCGAAGCTGCAGGGGCGGATCGTTATATGACTCTCGACCCGCATGCCGGTCAAATTCAGGGATTCTTTTCCATCCCAGGCGACGTTCTAACGGCATCTCATATGCTGGTGGAATATATTAATCAGCATATGCGCTCGGAGATGAATGACCCGGTGGTGGTTTCGGTCGACCTGGGCTTCGCCAAGAAGGGCCGCAATTATGCGGCAGATATGGATGCGCCGATCGCCTTTATTGAGAAGCGCAGGCTTGGCAACGACGCCAAGGCTGAAGCGCTGACCCTGATCGGCGATGTGAAGGATCGCGATGTCATCATTGTGGACGATGAAGTGGATACCGGCGGTTCGATTGGACAGGCGGTAAATGTGGTCAAGCAGAATGGCGCGCGCGATGTGTATTTGACATTCGTACACCCGATTCTTTCTGCCAGCGGAGCAGAACGCCTAGCTTCCCTGCCGATCAAACACATCATTACAACAGACTCTGTGCCGCTGACCGCTGACAAGAAAAAAATTCTTGAAGGCAAGATCACTGTCCTTTCCATCTCCTCCCTGTTGGGTGAAGTCATCCGCCGCGCACATGAAGGCCGCTCGGTGGGAGAGATGTTTAACGAATAAGAGCTGGTAAACAGTGACCAGTGAAACAGTACTGATAACTGGTCACTGATGACTGAAACCTATGCCTGAACTTCCCGAAGTTGAAACTGTTGCCCGCCGGATCGAACCCGATGTAGTTGGCCGGACCATCCTCTCTGCCGATGTGCGTTGGGCGCGGACGGTGGCAACCCCTTCTGTAAAGAAATTCAAGGAACAGGCGGCGGGTCAACGCGTGCTGGGGGTGGGTCGGCGGGCGAAATACATTATCCTGCGCCTGGAAGATTACAATCTCCTGATACATTTGCGCATGAGCGGAGATTTGACGGTAAGAAAAGGTAAAATTCAGCCAGAAACTCATGACCGTTTGCTGTTTACATTACGAGGCAAACGCGGTGAGGAAAGCACCCTGGCATTTAACGATACACGGAAATTTGGCCGTGTCTGGCTCACGAACGACCCGGAAAGCGTCCTTGGCAAATTGGGCCCCGAGCCGTTGGAGAAGGCTTTCACACCGCAGTGGTTGTATGAGAACCTGCACAAGCGCGATCGTCAGCTCAAGCCGTTGCTGCTCGATCAGACTTTTCTTGCCGGGGTTGGCAACATCTACGCCGATGAGTCTCTGCATATTGCGAAGCTGCACCCTCTCGGGTCGTCGAAGGCGGTGACGCTGAAACAGGCTGCGGCGTTGTGTGAGGCGATCAAATCCGTTTTGAAGGAAGGCATTCGGCGTAACGGCGCCAGCATCGACTGGATGTATCGCGGCGGCGAATTCCAACATCAATTTCGGGTATACGACCAGGAGGGTAAACCCTGCCCGGTCTGCGGAACGGAGATCCAAAAGTTCACGGTTGGTCAGCGTGGTACGCATATCTGCCCAAAGTGTCAAAAGTTGAGGTAGCGCATGCAAGTCGATTTTTCCCCCACTCCGATTTTTTTCATTATCATTGGCCTGCTGATCGGCATGTTCATCGGCTGGATCATCGGTTTCTTCGATTCCAACAATCGCACATCGCATCGCATCAAGGCGGCTGAAGCCAATGCCGAACTCAAGACGCTGGAGGCGGAGGAACGCATCAAAGAGGCGGAAGAAAAACTGCTCCATGCCCAATCGATGCCTGTTGAGGGATCACTTCCAGTACAGGATGACCCCGGCCTTTTACGATTGAAGAAGGAAGGCAACCGCATCATTGTCGACCTGGATGGCATTCCTCTGACGGAATACACCTCGGCAGAACGCAAGAAACGGTTGATCGAACTCATCTCTTATCTTCGTCCATGGGTCGATGGCGCACAATCGCAGCCGCCTCCACAAACCACGGCAGAGGCCTTGCTCACCCCCGAACCTCCTCCTGCGGTGAAGCCCATCGAGCCGTTTGTGACCCGGGTTAAGAAAGAAGCCAATGCAGCAACTGAATTCAAGTTATTGAGCATGGTTCAGCAGATCGATACCGTTCTGCAAAAGCGTCTGGCAGGCACTCCATTGGAAAAGGCTGGCATCCGCTTGCAGGACTCTCCGCAGGGTGGTCTGGAAGTGTATATTGGCGTGCAAAAATATGATGCCATCGAAGATGTGCCCGATGCGAATATCAAATCGATCATTCGCGAAGCGATCGCAGAATGGGAGAAAAAGCACGTGCCTGGGGCAGGCTGAAAAATTAGAACGGACGCGTTCACCGCGTCCGTTTTTTTTATTCCTTCTTGTATCGCGCCGTCAGTACCGGGCAGCCTGCGACCTCAATGACCTCAGCGGTCACATTGGCCGAGGTCATTTGTCTCAACGAATGTACACTGTACGATGACCCCATACAAAGAAGATCATACTTTCCCTCCTGCACTTCCAGCAAAATCTCTTCCACCACATTGCCCTGCCTGCCTTTCACCGAAACGTTTAAGCCTGCTGCTTTTGCATATTCCAAAGATTGGCGCAAGCTTCGGCCCACCGGAGTATCTGTATCTGCCAAATGCTGCCAATTCTTGCTTACGGCTTGGGCGGTCGGATATTTTAGATCCACGGGCGGTACGATATGCAAAAGAGTCAGTTCGGCGCCGCTTTTTGTTGCAGCTTTCAGGGCAAGCCGTTCCGCGATCACATCATAGCCCAACCCGCCCACACACAGCAGGACTTTCTTTATGGGAAGTTTAATTTCCGGCACGTACAAGATCGGCTGTTCGACTTCCTCAATAAAATGACGGATCGAACGCCCCACGATCCACCGTCTCATCTGTGGGCGGCCCAATGGCCCCAACACCAAGATGGAATCATCCTGCTTCTTGTACCGTGCCAGGACATCTTCTGCGCTTCCATTGCGGACCTCAAGCCTGTATTCCAATCCCTGTGCCTGAAACAACCCGACAGCCCGCTCGAACACACCCTCCAATGGATACGAGTCATCAATGGCAGCCGGGTTG
This sequence comes from Anaerolineales bacterium, assembly GCA_035333265.1. GTDB lineage: Bacteria > Chloroflexota > Anaerolineae > Anaerolineales > Villigracilaceae > Villigracilis. Next base: position 1,226 of record DAOQPR010000205.1, on the reverse strand, counting down.
GCCTGCTCATTCACGCCCAGGAGTGTGATGGCTGCATCCAGAGCAGAGGCAAACCACGCCCCTTCCTCAATGGCTGACCATGTTCCTTCATAACCGTTGGTGACGATCAAAATTTCAGGTTTCATAATAGTTCCCATTTAGCGAAATAGAATCACGCCCAAAATACCCGCCCCAAGCAATACCAATGGGGATGGAACCTCGAACCAGAACGCAACTGCACTTAACGCCGCAATGATCAATGTGCGAAATCCAATGCGTTTGGTATTTCCAACCCGAAACAATTCCCAGGCCACCATTACGATCAATGCCGCCACAGCAGGACTCATCCCTTTTACGAATCCGCCCAGCCAGTCTTCATGCTGCACCTGTTGGAGGACCAACGCTACAACGAACATCATCACTGTCGGCGGTAGGACAGCCCCCAGTAAAGCTGTAAACACGCCCGGCACACCGCCCGCGGCAAAGCCAACAAACATGGCAAGCTTTAGCGCCTCACTGCCTGGCAGGAAGTTCGAGAAACCCACAGCCTCTACAAAGCGTTCTTCGCTCATCACTTTGCCAACCGCCTCCTTATACAACAGACCAACCGAGGCGGGACCCGAAGGCGAAAGCAAATTCACCTTTAAGAACATCCAGAACAATTGGAGCCAGGTGGAAAAATTTATTTGATTCATGATGCAGATAAAAAGATGACTCCGATGACCCCGGCAATCAAGATAACAAAGCGTTCAGGGACCTTCAACCACATGGCAGCAAGACTTGCCAGCCCAAGCCCCCAGCCAAACCAGCTCATACCGCCGCCTTTTTCGAATATCTTCCATGCGGTAAAAACCATTAATACGGCAATTGCCGGGGTAAGACCTTCCACGAATTTACCCACCCAGGCCTCGCGCCGAAGGCGATGCAGGATCATTGTTACGCCAAGAATGATGAGGGTTGGAGGCAATATGGAAGCCAGCAGAGAAACCAATCCACCGGCAACGCCACCCGCGGCATAGCCGATATACATCGCCAGTTGAAGCGCATCACTACCCGGCAAGACAGAGGAAAACCCCACAGCCTGTACGAACTGTTCTTCAGTTACAAAACGACCGACAGCTTCATGATAGAGCAGGCCCACAGAAGCGGGGCCGGATGTGCTGAGCAGGTTTACCTTTAAGAATGTCCAAAAAAGTTGAAGGAGTATGTTCACGTATCTGAGTCTATCATGATAGGACTATGTCATC
>DAOQPR010000204.1:0-5774 GCA_035333265.1 Anaerolineales bacterium | reverse complement strand
CGAGCAGCACGATCCCGCCATATTGAATCGAAAACTCCAACTTGCCTTTTCAATCGGGAATCTTGGCTTGAAAGTATTCGATTGTTATCCACCCATACGGTCATTTTTTCAGCCGCCGCTTCTAATTTCACATCATATCAAACACCCTAATCGAACTAAAATAGGCACGTGTTGTTGCCTTCAAATAGTTCCAATTCCCAATTATTTGCTACTGTGCCGTATCCGAATTTAATCTCTCCACCCACAGGTGACAAATATAGCGTATAGGTCTGAGACTCAAAACCAGGAAAGTCCGAAATAAAGCTGTTGAACAACTCATTCGTGACCCAAAAGGCGGAACTGTTTCCAGTGCCTGTTCATCTCAAGAACCTGATCGCCCCCGTCTTTGATCACACGCCACTCGTCTCTGCTAAATGCAAAACCACTGACCTGCCATCCTCAAAATCGTTCTCGAAAATCAATTGATACTCATCGCTTGATGAATCACCAGGTTCCGGTGCAGGAGTCTCTCGCAACCAGACTTTCTGAATCGGGCTGGCAAACAGGGTCACAGCAATGCCAATTAAAGCGATCACAATTGCCTTATCCATTTTCGGGGTTTTAGTCTTGGACATTTTACTGCTCCCAGTCAGGTTGGGTCATTTTATTTAAGAGAAAATCAGGGGTATTGGCAAACATACCAGGGCGTCAAAAAAGATGAGGCCCTGGTATGTGATGAAATTAAGAGCGCTCAATCTCTACAGGCACCACGTTTACATATCCAGGCAGCTCCTGAAGTCCAGCTAGATATCATGACGACCCCATATCCTGTTCCATCGCCTTTATCAACAATGTCAGTTTCCTGAGGTATCCACAAGTCTTGGTTTTTATCATAGATGGCGATGGCAAAGGATTCCACCGCAGAAGCGCCCTCCTGAAGTTGAGCCAACTCCTCCCCATCGAACAAAATAGTTATCTCAATCGGTGGGGAAAAATCAAAGACCTCATCACCGCCGTCCTTCTCATGGGAAATATAAAGGTGAATGACTGGGCGGATTAATGTATAGTCGCCGTCAACCGGGGTATTTTCAGCATCGTAAGTGAAATCAATCTGATGGCTATAGATAGGTTTGCCAGAATCCTGCACCGGTAGAAAAACACTAACGTACCCATTCAGGTAGGTTTCAGTCAGGGGTGTCGGTTGTTCCGTTATGGCTTGAGCGGGATCCTCAGAGTTCGTGTTGTCGGGGAGAGGTTCGGGGGACACATTCTCACACCCTACAAACACAAAGGCAAAAACGATAATGTTTGAAATCAATAGAATCTTTTTCATATTCATAGTTGCTCCTTTTCCTAAATATTCTGAAGTTCCTTCAACATTTCATCCACTTCCTGTATTCTGGGTTTTGCCCCCATATATTCGAGAATTCCGGCTGCCTCCAGAATATACTGTTTGGAAGCGACGGGTTCTCCGATCGTTAGGAGAAATTTCCCATAGGCGATGCAAGCCTCTGCCAGTTCATCCTGAAAATTCGATTCTGTTAACAATTGAATGGCTTTTTGAAAATATGTTTTTGCAGGATCAATTTTCTTGTTGGATGCGAATACATCCCCCATCTGTTGGGCTGCGATACCAAGCAAGCCTGGAGATGAGATCAATTCCGCAATTCTATAAGCCTCCTCACTGCTCTCTTTCGCCTGGGACAGGGCATGACTTCTTAATTGAACTTTGCTCCTCAAGGCAAGCGCCCGAACAAGATATTCGTTATCAGCTTCTTCGCGAAACAATTTGACGCTTTCCTCCAAATTCAACAAAGCCTCGGGGTAATTTTCAAGATAGTAATACACATCCCCCAGATTCAAGTATCCAATAGCAGCGCCCATTTTATTCTTTTGAGACTCGCATAATTCTATGACCTGCCTGTAAATAAGCTCGGCTTGCCGGTAATTTCCACGCCGATGCTGGACCAAACCCAGGTTGCCGCGGGCATAATAAAGCCCGTTCATACGCCCCAAAGATTCAAAAAGCTTTTCGCTTCGTTCAAAATCCCCAATCGCGGAATCAAATTCTCCCCTATCCAAATTCAATGCGCCCTGAATCAATGCCAGATTAGCTTCTAATAATGCATTTCCAATTCTTTGGCTGGAATACTCGGCAGCGTTTAACCATTTCAATCCCTCCAGAGGTCTGCGAATATATATCACATTACTGAGAGCATCTACATAATTGGATGTTAATTCGTCCAAATCTTTCGATGGGTTCAACGAAAGCCAATCAAGGCTTAGGGACAAGTTTCCCCAATCAACGTCAAGCCTGCGCCAATCCTGAACATTATCTTCCTGATATTGCTTTGCAATGCCGAAGAAATATTCAGCATGTTTTCTGTACAGGCGGGAAGCCTCATCCCTAGCCATAAGATTTAACGCATATTCTGCCAGGATCGTATGAAGCGAGTATCTCCCGTCACTTGAAATGTTGACAAGCATTCGGTTAACCAATACAACCATGATCTTCTGAAGAGAGCGGACATTCATATCACAAATTGCGGCTGCGGCATCAATCGAAAATGTATTTGGCCTACTCCCGAAGATGCCCAGCGAACGAAAAACCCTTCTGCTTGAGTCATCTGGCAACCGTTCATAACTGACCCCAAGAATGGCATTCATGGGTTGGGATTGGTGTTCAAGCGCCATGCCCAATACCTTTTCTTTTTCCTTTAATTCCGCCAAAATATTTGAGAGGTCGTTTGTTGCAACCAATTCATCCAACATGATCTTTCCAGCCAGGGTTAATGCCAGAGGCAGCCCCCCCAATACGGAGAATAAACCTTTTAGACTCTTTGGCTTCAAGACAGACGGATTGGGTATCAAGTTTTTCAATAATTCCAACGATTCTTCGTCGGTAAAAAAATCGATCTGGAAAACATGTTTCAATGCAAGTGTACGAGCGACATCGCCATTTCGAGTGGTTGCGAGAACGGCGGATTCCGAATCCCCAACCATGAATAAGCGCGCATCTTCGATGCTCCAAATATCATCCAAGACAATAAGCACCCGTTTTTCATGAAGCAAGGATGCAAATGCACGTGAGCGGGCTTCTGGGGAAGGGTAGTTTGTAAAATCCCTTCCAAACTGCATTCCCAGTTCCAAAAAGATATTCATCACATCAGGTTTCGGCCCCAAACTTACCCAAACCGTACCATTTGGAAAATGGTTCTCGATCTCCGGCTGGTTTGCCAGTGCGGCAGCAAGAGTGGTCTTTCCGATACCTCCCATTCCCACCAGAGCTGCAACTCTCATTGACAGGCCTCGGCCTTCGCTGAATAGTACCAGTGCCAGAGCCTTAAGAAGATTATCCCTCCCCAAAAGTAACTGCGGAAATGGTAGAGCCATGCGAGGCACGGGAATTTCTGGCTGACTTGAAATTTGAATAGTGGTATTTTTTACATCCCCATCGATAATGACGTTGTTATCTCCAGCAGAAATTGATGTTTTCCTCGCCGCCATCTTTCGAGATCTGCCTCCTGTCTTTTTTAATCGACCTTTAGCTTTCCCTTTTATTTTGGTCATAAATGCATCCGATCAATAAGGGGATGGGTTTCTTCGATGAAGAAGTATAAATACTATACAGTATTTTCATATTCAATACAACATTTTTTATGATAAGGTCAGGGTTTTCTTAAAGTCATGACAAACGATCATTTGATCCGCCAATCCACGCGAATCTGGTTTTTATTCGCGCAAATTCGCGTGGATTAGCGGACTCGGTTTCGACTTTAAGAAAGCCCTGTATGATAAGGGTCTGTGTGTAAAACGAAAAACGCTTTAATTATTTGTCTAGATGTGCTCTATTCAAACTTGTGGTTTCCCCTCTTCCTAGGCACGAATATGGCGAATATTAAAGCCAGGCTGCGGCATGGATCAGGCAATTCGCGGCAGAAGGCATTACCGGCGGGTGTGGAAGCGGGGTGTATTGTCCGACCAACCCGGTCACCCGCGATCAGATGGCAGTCTTTTTGCAGAAGACGTTCAATCTGCCCTTGCCGTAGATGGATAATATGAGATCTTTCAGCATAAGAAAATGCGGATCTTTATCAAAGCATCTCCCGGTTTAAAGTACATCGGTATTTCATTCAACCTCAAAAGTTGGGCAAATTGCCCAACTTTTTTGTAATCTATTTCTTCTGATTTCCGGCTTGTTTTCCAATACACAAAAGTTACAATATCTTTTCGAATACATTTTATAAAGAGTATCTTAATCGTAAGGAAAGCGACCATGATAAAAATTACGCCACGATTCTTTCTATTATTTATTTTTCTAACGGGGTTATTAGCTGTTCAACCGGTTGGGCCAGCTCATGCGGCAAGTATTATTGTCAATACCAACGCCGACAACACCAACACTGACGGCCTGTGTACACTGCGCGAAGCGATTACAAATGCCAATACCGATACATCCACCTACCCCGATTGCAACGCTGGCTCCGGGAGTGATACGATAACCTTTGCTGGTGACTATACCATTACCCTCAGCAGCACCCTGCCGGATATCAGCCAGAATGCCCAAAGCTTGACGATTACCGGGAATGGCACATCGAATACCATCATTCAGGCGGCGGCCAGCGTGGGCACGGCCACCTATCGCATTATCAAGCTCAATGGCTCGGTCACGCTCCCGACCGCCACCCTTGAGAATATGACCTTCCGCTACGGCGGCGATGTCAGCGGCGCGGCGATCAATGTCCAGGCTGGCACGCTGACCCTGAACAATATGCTGATCACGGAGAATCAGATCCCTGCCAGCGGCGGCCTGAATGGCGGCGGCATCTCGCAGAATGGCGGCACAGTTTACATTAATAACAGCACCATCAGCAACAACAGCATTGGCAGCGCAAACAACTCTGGCAATGGCAATGGCGGCGGCATTTTCGTCAATACTGGGTCGTTGAATATCAGCAACAGCACCATCAGCGGCAACACTGCTTATAACAGCGGCGGGGGCATCTATTTGAAAAGTAGCAGTACTGCCACCATCAGCAACAGCACCATCAGCGGCAATACTGCCAGCAACACCAGCGAGACAACCGCCGGGGGTGGCGGCATTGCCCAAACAAGCGGAACCACAACCTTGAACAATGTCACCATCAGCGGGAATAATGCCGTCAGCAACGGCGGCGGCATCTACCTGAGCGGCACTACGCTGAATGTTAACTACAGCACGATTGCCGGGAACTATGCCGACACCAACAACGACGCAACCGGCGATGGCGGCGGTGTACACCAGGTGGGCGGCACCTTCAACCTGACGAGTAGCATTGTAGCCGGGAACAAGAAAACCACCAGCACCGACAATGACTGCGGTGGCACGATCACATCCCAGGGCTACAACCTGACCGGCAGCAGCACGGGGTGCAGCCTGGCGGGCACGGGCGATGTCACTGTGACGGCATCCACCGTCTTTACCGCAGTGCTTGACTCTTCCATTGCTGACAACGGCGGCTCCACCTATACCTATGCCCTGCGCTCGGGCAGCAGCGCCGTGAATGCCATTCCCAATGGAACCAACAGCTGTGGCTCTGGCAGCTTTGCCAACGATCAACGCGGCGGCACACGTCCTCAAAATAACAATTGTGATATGGGTGCATATGAACTAAACCTGATCCGGAATGTTTCCACCACGGGGACGGATAGTGGCGATTGCTCCATCACCACTTGTTTGACCCTGACCTATGCCTACGGCAAGACCCTCGGCGGCGAGACCATCAACGTTGCCGCCGGGACGTACACCACTTCCA
>DAOQPR010000203.1:0-5860 GCA_035333265.1 Anaerolineales bacterium | reverse complement strand
AGGCAAAGAAAGTGGCAACAAAATCCACCATCATGGTTGAGAAGATAATGGGCTTTGAAAGGATGAAACGAATCCCATCTTTGATGGCTTCCATGCTGATGCCTGCGGTCTTTTCGCCAATCGCTTGGGGAACATCGCCGATCAGGAACAGAGCCACCAACACCGCTACAAAAGAGATTGCATTGAAGTAATACACCGCTTCCTGACCAAAGCCAGCAATGAAGAAACCAGTCAAGGCGGGTCCGATCACTGCGCCAGCTTGAAAGGCGGTAAAGGTCATGCTAAAGGCATTTGGCAAATCTTCCTTGGGGAGCAAGTTCGGGATCAAGGCTTGACGTGAAGGTCCATCAAAAGCGACCACCACGGCTTGCAAGGCAGTGATGATGTAAATGTGCCAGATGGTGATCTGCCCAAATTGGGTGAACAGTGCCAAGGTCAACGCAAGAAGCGCCGCAATGGACTGTGTGGCAAACATCACTTTGCGCCTGTCCACTGAATCTGCAAGCGCGCCACCGATCAACGAAAAGATGATGACCGGCAAAATACGCGCCACACCAATGCCACCCAAGGCGATGGGATTCTTGTCAATTTGGTTGATGTGCCAAAATAAAGCCCAGAGTTGCATCTGGGTGCCGGTGATGGAGATGAGTTGTCCGAGCCAGAGGTAGAAGAATTTTTTGTGTTTTAGGGAGGGAGGGATGCGGAGCATTTTGTTCTTATGTAGGGGCGGGGTTTTCCCGCCCCATTCCATTAATGATTATGTTCCCCAATCGCGGAGATATAAAAAGTCATAGCCAATGGTTCGGTTGCTGACCTTGGCAATTGGCGGCTGCATTCGTTTGAATTGATATCGGCGGATGCGGGTGGTTACTGTATTGACAAATTTTTCATCGAATCCGGCTTCAACAGCTTCCTGCGGGCTGTATCGTTGATCGACAAGCAGGTAAAGCAGTTTATCCACATCCTCATATGTAAAGCCAAGCTCTTTTTCATCCGTTTGGTCGGCCCATAGATCAGCGGAGGGCGGTTTGTCGATAATGGAAGCCGGAATATTCATGGCCCGCGAAAGCTGGCGCACCTGGGTCTTGTAAAGGTCGCCGATGGGGTTAAGGGCACTGGCAGAGTCGCCATTGATAGTGCTGTATCCCAATAAAATTTCCGTCTTGTTGCTTGTCCCCACTGGCAGGGCTTTGTAGGCTTCAGACTGGTCATACAGTACTATCATGCGTGCCCTGGCCATGATATTCCCTTTCCGTACGTTTGACATCTGCGGGTCAAGTTTTATTAGGGGCTCGACCATATCCGTAATTTCTATGGTTTTAAACTGGATGCCAAGCTGGTCGATCAACAATTGAGCATCGGAAAGGGAATTTGAGGAAGAAGCTCGGTATGGCAAACGCAGGGCTATTACGTTTTCCGGGCCAAGGGCTTCAACAGCAAGAGCACAGGACAACGCCGAATCCAACCCGCCTGAAAGATTGATGATGGCACGGCTCACGCCGATGCGGGTGATCTCGGATCTGATAAAACCGGCAAGAATCTCTTTTGCCAGATCGGTATTGATGGTGAGGTTGATATCAGTCACGGGAAAGGATCCTGTTCAATTCTTTTTGAACGAGACTGGTGCGTTCATCACGCAACAAGGGCAGGCGTGCCCGGGTTCGGCGCAGTTGATTTAGGTCGAGTGTTGTGAATGTGATGGCTTCTTCGTTATATGGGCCGTGGACCAATTCCTCGCCATTGGGGTCAAAGACGGTCGCCCCGCCCCAAAAGTGCAGGCCATCTTCATAGCCAACCCGATTGGCATGTGCAACAAAGGATGTAAACATACTGGCATAGGCCTTGGTCACCCGTTCAACCCAACGGGCAGATTCCAACTTTTCTTTGTCGTTCAGGCCGCGCCCAGGCGAAGCGGAGGAAAAAAGCATGATATCGGCGCCATCCAGCCAGAGCAGGTAAGGAGGCGAAGCGTGCCAGAAGTCTTCACAGATCAACATGCCGACTCGCCCGAAGCGGGTATCGAAGGAGCGGACTGAGTCACCCCAGGCAAAGAAGCGGCCTTCATCAAACAATCCATAGGTGGGAAGGTAAACCTTATGATGAACATGGATTGTTTTTCCACCAGAAAGATAGGCAGATGCAATAAAAAAACGATGACGCGAATCTTCATCGACAAAACCGACGACAAGATCAATATCGTGAGACGCTTTTAGGAGGTGCTTAAAGATCGGGTCGTCTTCCACAGGCTTATGGGCGGCAGAGGCGACCAGATCCTGCAAGACATATCCGGTAAGGGATAGTTCAGGGAAGACAAGCAGGTCAGCCTTCCCGGCTTTGGCCCTTTCAATATACTCAAGATGTTTGGCGAGGTTTGCTTCGACATCGCCAAGTTTGGTGCTGATCTGTGCAAGCGCGAGGTTGAGTTTCATTGGGCGAATCTTACCACTAAAGAATATCGGAAACGTCGGAAAATAAAAGTCCGTTTTATTTAGCCGGAATTTACAGAGAATACCTAGGAAGGAATGAAACGAGTCCAATCATTTAGACTGGACTCGTTTGCGGAGAGGGAGGGATTCGAACCCTCGGTGGACACAAGGCCCACAACGGTTTTCGAGACCGTCCCATTCAACCACTCTGGCACCTCCCCGAATTTTGAAGCGGACGCATTATACCCGAAAAATTCTTGAGTTTCTGCTTCATTGCCGAAAAATGAAAGGAATGAACTAATGTATATTTTGAATCCGGGTCTTATAATCACTAAAGAGTTAGCAACACACAAAGCGAATGGCAAATGGCTGGCATGATGGATGAACAGGCCTATTTATGAACAATGAAAACATTGCAATTCCTCTTAAGCGTTTCCTGCTTGTAGAACAATGCCCTGAAACATGGAAGAATCTGGACTTATATGTATTTCGAGACGATACGATCACCTTTTATGTCGGGCAATCCCACCTTGCCTTTGCCCGTGTCTGGGAACATTTGCTCGGCGGGTTCAAAGGGCATTCAATTGTGGGGCGGTTTGTCTGGTGTAACTGGCCAAAGTCGATGAGTTTCACCCTTGAGTTATTGAGTTCACACTCCAGGCAATTTGATATTGTCGGGAATGAATTGAATGCGGCTGAGCGGCTGCTGATTCAGCAGAGTTCACCCTGTTTCAACGTATCCCAAAACAGCCAGCCACGCCCATTACCTGATGTATATTTACCCCCCAATGCCCCATTTAGACGGCGGCGCAGCCTGAATTCGCTGATCCATGAAGCTGAACGTGCCGTCCAGATGGATGAAGCAAAACATTGGTTAAAGACCATGGAGTAAAAAGCGGCATTTTTTTCATTCCCTCCCATCAAAGGTTATAATTGCATAATTGTCATTACCATCCCACCTCCATTGAAAGTAAAATAGGTTCATGCCCGCAAGAGACGATATCTTTCAAAAAGCAATGAATGAAGGCCACTCTGCCGCCTGGGACCAGGAATGGACCAAGGCTGTCAGTGCCTATCGCAGTGCGTTGGAGGCGGTTCCAGACCAACCCAAAGCGCTTACCAGCCTGGCCCTGGCACTATTTCAACTTGGCAATATTGACGAATCGCTCCAAATTTACACACGCGCCGCCAAGGTTTCTCCAGACGACCCCGTGGTCATGGAAAAGATCGCTCAACTTTCCGAACGGGTCGGCGACCTGCGGGCCGCCATGGAAGCGGCCATTCGTGCGGGCGACCTTTATTTAAAACAACGCGATACCGACAAAGCCCTTGAAAACTGGGTTCACGTTACCAGCATTAACCCCGAAAACGCCATTGCCCACTCACGCCTTGCCCAGGTCCACGAACGGTTGGGCCACCATCAACAGGCCATGATGGAATATCTTGCTATCGCCAGCATCCTGCAACGCGCAGGCAATGCCGAAAAGACCCAGGAGATGGTGACCAAAGCCACATCCCTCATGCCAAATAGTGCAGAGGTCAAACAGGCGCAGACTCTGCTGAAAACCGGGCAGCTTCTACCCAAACCGATCCGTGCCAAAGGCGGGACAGGCCCAATCCGCATGGCTCAGGTCAAACAGTTGCAGCAGCCCCAAAAAACCGCCTCAGGCCTCGACCCGGTCGCTGAGGCGCGCCAAAAGGCCCTTACCCAACTGGCAGAACTCCTCTTCGATTACTCCGATGACAGCAGTCCAGCCGCCGTCGAACGCAAGGGGCTTTCCGCCATCATGAAAGGCACCGGCTCCATCTCAGCGGAGCAATCCGGCCAGACCAAAGTGATCCTTCACCTCGGCCAGGCGATTGATGCACAGTCGAAAGGCAATAACACATTAGCCGCGGAGGAAATGGAAGCCGCTCTTGATGCCGGGTTGAACAACCCCGCTCTGTATTTCAACCTTGGCATGTTGCGGATGAAAGGCGAACGATACGAAAGCGCCCAGCGCTTCCTCCAAAACGCCGTTAAACACAACGATTATGCTCTCGCCTCGCGTCTGCTCCTCGGACAGATGCTGCTCAAAAAATCAGGCGTACGTGATGCCGTCATGGAATTTCTCGAAGCCCTCAAACTTGCTGATTCAATGACCGTTCCCCATGACCATACAGATGATATCCGCCAGCAATATGAACCGTTGATCGAGTCCTTCCAAAACCAAAAGGATGAAGACGTTCTGCACAAAATATGCGATAACGTCAACGGCCTCCTGATGCGACCAGACTGGCGTGAACAACTTCACAAAACACGCGACCAAATGCCCAAACAGGATGGCGACTTCATGGCCCCCCTGGCCGATGTGATCCTGCAGGCCCAATCGAGTTCTGTGCTAGAGTCAATGAACCGCATCAATCAACTCGCACGGTTGGGCAGTCTGCGTTCCGCCATGGATGAAGCCTATGAAGCGCTTCAACATGCTCCCACCTATCTCCCGCTCCACATCCTCATGGGTGATCTGCTCGTGCAGGAAAACCGCACACCAGATGCGATTGTAAAATATGGTGTAGTGGCCCATGCCTATGGAGTGCGCGGTGAGGTTTCACAAGCTACCAAATTGTTCCGCCGTATCATTCAGCTTTCTCCCATGGATATGGGGGCACGCTCCCGTCTGATCGATCAACTTGTGGCGCGTGGGCAAATGGATGATGCTGTTCAGGAATATCTTGAGCTGGCTGGAATCTATTACCGCCTGGCCGAGCTTGATATGGCCCGCAAAACCTATACCAATGCCTTGCGTATCGTCCAACAAGGCAATGCCAGCCGCGATTGGAATGTTCACATTCTTCAACGCATGGCCGACATTGACATGCAGCGCCTCGATTGGAAGCAAGCCCTGCGAGTCTATGAACAGATCCGTACCCTGGCGCCGGATGATGACGCAGCCCGCAGCCAACTGATTGAGCTTAACCTGCGCATGGGCCAGCAGGAACGGGCTTTGAATGAGCTGGAAAATTACACCTCCCATCTTGAAAGCCAAAACAAAGGTGACCTGGCTTTTACCTTCCTCTCGGATCTCGTTCGCGAGCATGATGATGTCCCCTTGCTCAAGCGTACACTTGCCGCACTCCTGCACAGGCTGGGCCGCACCAATGAGGCTATCTCCATGCTTGATCTGCTGGGCGAAACACTCCTTCAAAAAAATGATAAACAGGGCGCCATGGAAGTTATCAATCAGATCGTGCTCATGAATCCACCCAACGTTGAAGATTATCGCGTTCTACTCAACCAAATGCGAAAAGAGTTATAGTCCTCAATGCCCATTCTGGTGAATGGGCATTTTCTTTTCCAGGTATTTTGCCCGGCAAATTCTCTTTCAACATGACGAATGGTCATCACAATTGTGACAAAAGTTCTAGCAGGGCATTCCCCGGCCGATGCTATA
>DAOQPR010000202.1:0-5871 GCA_035333265.1 Anaerolineales bacterium | reverse complement strand
TCAGCAACTCATTATTTATTACTGCCTTCGGCATGTATGCAATCGTGAATCCCAGCGGTAGGCGGCGGAACAAAATTTGCACGCCAACATTCCCAGAAATAACGCGGACGGGTTTCCAGCCGAACCCCTCTTTTAATTCTCCCCACTCGCCCATCTGCAAGAGATGTACATTAGGAAAGTTGGTCAGGAATTGATTCCATTCAGGAAGGGTAACTTCGGCCATGGTTTCGATACGCTTTGCTGCTCAACCCTAGCGCTGCACCGAGCTGGAGGGTAGAAAATGATTGATGGTCTGGATCAGGTCATCGGTTCGGGAGTGAAGCGCGAGGTCTGAGAGTTTATCCAAGGTTTGAGCAAGCACAGCACCGTCGACATGTTCCTCTTTTGACATGCGAAAAATCTCGGAGTGGGCAGTGAGTTCAAAATCCACGCCATCTTCAAAAAGGTCTTCACGCAGCTTTTCGCCGGGGCGAATGCCCGTGAACTGGATATCAATATCGCGATATGGCTCAAGCCCTGAAAGGCGGATCAGGTCTTCGGCAAGGTCCAGGATGCGAACCTGTTCGCCCATGTTTAGCATGAACACATCGCCGCCAACCCCCATGGACGCGGCCTGTAAAACAAGATGGACAGCCTCAGGGATGATCATGAAGTAACGATGCATTTCAGGATGTGTGATCGTGATCGGGCCGCCGCGCGCGATCTGCTTTTTGAACGTTGGCACAACACTGCCGCGACTGCCCAGCACATTTCCAAAACGGACCACCGAAAATGGCAGGCCGGTGCGCTGTGCGGCATCGAGGACGATCATTTCGGCAAGCCGCTTGGTGGCGCCCATTACCGTAACCGGACGCACAGCTTTATCGGTGGAGATGAGCACGAGTCGCTCCACCCGATGCCTGACGGCCGTTTCGACGACATTTCTTGTGCCGAGAACGTTGTTTGTCACCGCTTCTTCAATATTAGCTTCCATCAAGGGTACATGTTTATGCGCCGCGGCATGAAAAACAACCTGCGGCTGATATTCTGCGAAGATCTTTTCAAGGCGGTCCGGGTCACGGACATCGGCAATGACGGCTTGAACAGGAAGCGAGGCATGATCCTCTTTGAATTCCTGTAACACTTCAAAGATGCTATTTTCCCCGTGGCCGAGCAGGATCAATTTACTCGGATTCCAGCGTGCGATCTGGCGGCACAGTTCACTCCCAATGGAACCGCCCGCACCGGTAACCAGCACGCGCTTCCCGCCAAGAATGGAGCCGATCAGATAATCATCGATCTTTACGGGTTCGCGGCGCAGAAGGTCGGTAATATCCACTTCGCGCAGACGATTGACACTGACCTTGCCTCCAATGAGTTCATAGAACCCCGGGATGATGCGGGATGGAATTCCGCGTTTGCGGCAGACACTATTGACCAGGCGGATGATACGCCCCGGCGCAGATGGAATGGCAATGATGACCTCATCCACCTGTTTGGTATCGAGGGTCTTTTCCAGCTGTTCGATCTTGCCTATGACCGAGACGCCATAAATATTATGATTTTGTTTGGCTGGGTCATCATCCAAAAAACCGACGGGAATGAGATTGAGCTGTGAGGTTTTTTGCAACTCCCGAACCACAAGCGCGCCCGCATCCCCTGCCCCAAGAATAAGCACGTGACGGGTCTTGCCATGGGTCTGTGCAGATGATTGCTCTGCAAGGATGCGCAGCACAAAACGGGAACCGCCGATCAGAATGAGTGAAATGAGCCAGTCAATGCCGAGGGCTGAGCGAGGCATGCCCGGCTTGATCAGGTCTAAGCCAATGAGCAGAAGCATGACGCCCGAGGTCAACACCGAAGCGCTGGAAACAGCAAAGGTGATGAGGCGTAGTTCGTTCGTGCTGGCGTACACCCACAAACGACGATATAAACCGAAAAAGTAATAGGTGGGAATTTTGACAAGCAGCGCCACGGCACACATCAACAGTGCGGCGGGAAAGTAATACGGCAATTCGCTCACATCCAACCGTAAAGCAAAACTGCCCAACACCGAAACGATGGTGAGGGCAAGGTCGCCAATTAAGACGAAACGATTACGGACGTGGGTACGGGAGGACATGGGGAAAGGGAGTTACGAGTTACGAGTTACGAGTTACGAGTTACGAGTTACGAGTTACGAGTTACGAGAAAAGAGGAAAGTCTAAACTTATTACTTCTTACTCGTTTCTTATTACTCATTTCTCATTACTTCCACTGCTTCCTTCAACCCTTCAGCCAAGGTCACTTGCGGTTTGTAGCCGAGCATATCCATGATCTTTTTGGGTGTGCCAATGGAGCGGTAAATATCACCGGCACGCGGTTCGGCGTGGACGTGTTTGGGGGCATCCGGGAAGATATCGTAGAGAATATCGAGCAAATCGAGCAGGCGGGTTTCGACGCCAGTGCAAACATTGAAAATTTGCCCCGGCGCGGCAGGGTGTTCGGCTGCCAGCAAATTCGCCTGCACCACATCGCGCACGTTGACCAGGTCACGGCTCTGACCGCCATCACCAAAGATGGTGATGGGCTTGTTATCCAATATACGTCGGATAAAGATCGGCACAGCAGCGGCATACATTGAGTCTGGCCGCTGGCGCGGACCATAGACATTGAAATAACGCAACGCAACCACTTCAAAATTGAAGGAGGTTGTATAAAGCTGGCCATAAAGTTCATCCACGCGTTTCGAAGTGGCATAGGGTGATAACTGGCGCAGAGGCGTATCTTCCGAAAGTGGATAATCTTCCGAGTCGCCATACACAGCCGCGCTGGTGGCAAAGACAGCCCGCTTCACCCCCGCCTTTCGAGCGGCTTCGAACAAAATGGATGTCCCCGTCACGTTGACATCAAAACACTCTTGCGGCTTCTCCATCGACTCGGGCACTGAAACAAACGCCGCTTCATGGAAAATAATGTCCATGCCCTGAACAGCTTTGGCAACTGCTTCGGCATCGCGTAAATCGCCTTCGATGATTTCCACATCCAGGCCCTTTAAATTCTCGCGCTTGCCCGATGAAAAATTATCAAAGACTCGGACGGTATGCCCGCCTTCCAAAAGAGTACGTGATATGTGCGAGCCGATAAAGCCCGCTCCGCCAGTGACTAAATATTTCATTATCTACCTGTCCTTCTCAGCACCGTACCGATGGTACGCAAAACAATACTGAAATCCAAATTCAGGGTACGATGCTTAATATAATAGAGATCGTATTCAAGTTTCACAAATGTTTCCTTGACCGTGGCAACATAACCATAATTGATCTGCGCCCAGCCCGTCAGGCCGGGTTTCACCAGCAACCGCGCACGATAATAAGGGATCTGTTTTTGGTACTCTGCCACCAATTCGGGGCGCTCTGCACGCGGCCCGACCAGGCTCATCTCGCCTCGCAGCACGGTCCAAAACTGGGGAAGTTCATCGAGGCGGGTCTTACGCAGGAAATTTCCAACCCGGGTCACACGCGGGTCATTCTCCTCCGCCACTTTGGGCTGACCATCCGCCTCGGCATTCTGGCGCATCGTTCGAAATTTCAAAATGGTAAAAGGTTGGGCGCCTTTCCCCAAACGGGGTTGGGAATAAAAAACTGGAAAACCTGTTTCCAGAATAATGGCGGTGGCAATGAACGGAAGTAACAGTAAAAAGATCAACGTTCCCAGAATCCCCCCACTAATATCCATAAATCGCTTCAAAAGTTCATATAACCCATGCACCCGCACCTGATCCACAAAGGAGCGAATAACCCAATCCGATTCAAGGTGTTCGATGGGAACGCGCTGGGTCAACTCTTCATAGAGGATCGGCATACGGGTCACTTCAATGCCGCGTTCCTGCACATCCAGCACGGTTTGGAAGGTCTCACCCTTGATCTCACCCGTAACAGCCACGACCACATCCGAGATGCGGTAATCTTCCACCAGATCGATCAGGTGTTCGCTATCTCCCAGCACGGCAAAGCCATGATAGGACTTGTTCCGTTTGGCGGGATCATCGTCGATGAAACCAATCAACAGGAAGGGCGGCGGGTTAAGTTTACGGTATGCCTCGACTAATGTATAACCAGCCCGGCCCGCACCGATGACCAGTACACGCCGCATCAACCCGGATGAGGTGTAGAGTCGAATATAGATGGCGCGCCAGCCCAGGGTCAGGAAGGAGGCGAGGACGAGGAAGGCGCCAACTGCAATACGGGGCAAAGAATTCGGGTCGCTATTAATGGTAAACAACAGGGAATATGCCAATAAACCCACCAGCGGCGCAACGGCAATGCTGCGCAAGGTCTTGCGCCAGTTTGAGGCTGTGTGCAATTCATATGAGTCGATCATCAGCAAAACCCAGACCAGCGGAAGCAAATAGAACCAGTAGGGCACATCCAATTGGATGATGCGTGCAGCCACGTTTGGTTTGAGGCCGCTTTCGATGAGTCGATAGAGGGAATATTGATACCAAAAATAGATCGCGCCTGCCGTTGCGGCAGCAGATGCAATAAAATCCCCGATCAAAAGAACGGTGCGTTGTTCGCTGGGTCGCAATCGCAGGGAGGGTCGGTAAATATCAGCCATTCTTGAACAAACTCGAAAGGCCGCTCCACAAAAAGGCCGAACCCCATGCAAGATGCATGACGGCAATGGCAAGCGGCAGCCCCCAAATTAAAAATCCTTTCCTTTTTTTCACAGCTAATTGTAAACCGGCAAGCCCCAGGGCAAATAAATAAAAAGATAATTGCAAGGCCAGTAAAACACCGGCTGCGTTCCAAACCAAGGATAACACAATCAGCGTCAACAAGATTAATACGAAGGCGGGCGGCAGGGCCTGACGCCAGCGCAAGGTATGCGGGTAACGCTTTAGCATTCGAAACTTCCAAAAACCATAACGCCAGTATTGCACCGCGAGTTTACCCAGCGTACTGCGCGAAAAATAAACTGAGCGGATCGACGGGTCGAGCCAGACCACGCCGCCCGATTCGCGCACGCGGGTATTGAACTCGTAATCTTCATTGGCTAATAACGTTTCATCGAACGCGCCGATTTTTTCGATCAGGCTCCGGCGGAAGGAACCGAACGGGACGGTATCCACAGCTCCCGGCCTGGCGTTGAGGCGGTACATCGCATCGCCCACACCCAACGGATGCGCCGCCGCAAACGAAATCGATTCGGCAACCCATGTATTTGCACCAGGGCGAATCTCCCACACGCCGCCCACGTTATCGCCTTTGCCCTCTTGATGAGCCAGGACGCAACGCTCGACATATTCGGGAATGGGCATGGAGTGGGCATCGAGCCGGACGATAATCTCGCCTCGCGACTCACGAATGGCCTGATTCACACCAGATGGAATCGTCCGCGCCTGATTCATCACCACCCGAACCGCCGGGTCGGCATGCTCTTTTTGAAAGGCTTCGATCACCTCCCGCGTCGCATCAGTAGACATGCCGTCCGAAACGATCACCTCCAGCTTCGCCAGCGGATAGGTCTGCGCACGCAGCGCCTCCAGCAATTTGCGAATGGTGGCCTGCTCGTTGTAACAGGGAATGATGATGGAAACGAAGGGTTGGTCTGGCATGGTTCTGGCAAGGTTTCGCCGCCAACGAGAGGCGGCGAGTAAAAGTCTGTGAAATCAACCGGCTTGCCGGTTATTTTTTCCGAATCTTTGTCGTCGCATCCGGCGCTAATGGAAGAACAACTTCCATCGTAACGCCATCCCCTTTGCGACTGTGGACGCTAATTCTACCACCATGCGCGGCTACGATCTCCTGCGCAATCGCCAGTCCCAGCCCCGCGCCGTGATGCTCGCCGCCCTTTCGCGCCGGGTCAGCCTGGTAAAACCGACCAAAAATTTTGGGTAATTCCTCTTCT
>DAOQPR010000201.1:0-5923 GCA_035333265.1 Anaerolineales bacterium | reverse complement strand
CGGGAATTTGATGATGAAGCAGATCAGCCGCCAGACATTGCACCAACCACACGGAAAGGTTCGCGGCCATCCAGCACTAGGCTTGGGAGTGGAGTCTCCCAAGGTTCCAGCGACCAATCTACGCCGCAGGCAAAGAAGCGGATGAACGGCCTGCGCTGACCCGTGACCTGATCGCGGATGGTTCCACGCAGCATGGGATATTGCGACTCCAACGCCTCCAAAACCGCGCCGATGGTTGCCACGCCTTCGACGGAGATTTCCACCTCCCGGCTGGTGCGTGCCAGGTTTTGCAGATGATACGGAAGCACAACGCGGATCATTTCAACGTTTGTACTTCCACTGATAACACTGCCGGAAGGTTACTGACAATCGGCATCCAACTATCGCCTGAATCGGAAGAGACATACACTTGTCCGCCAGTGGTGCCAAAGTAGATACCGCACGAGTCGAGCGTATCCACCGCCATGGCGCTGCGCAGGATGTTGACATAGCAATCTTCCTGCGGCAATCCTTTCGTCAACGCCTCCCAATCATTGCCGCCCGTGCGGCTGCGATAGACGCGCAATTTGCCATCCGGAGGGAAATGTTCCGAATCGCTTTTGATTGGCACAACATAGATCGTCTCCGGCTCATGTGCATGGACGGCAATTGGGAAACCAAAATCGCTCGGCAAATTCCCGCTCACCTCATGCCATGACCCGCCCGCGTCATCACTGCGCATCACATCCCAATGCTTTTGCATGAATAGAACGTTCGGGCGCGTGGGGTGCATCGCAATGTTATGCACACAATGACCGACTTCGGCATCTGCATCGGGTAACTCACCCGAAGACCTCAACCCCTGATTGATCGGCGCCCAGGTCTCGCCGCCATCTTCCGTGCGGAAGGCGCCTGCTGCTGAAATGGCAATAAAAATACGATTGGGGTTGGTCGGGTCTTGCACAATGGTATGCAGACACATACCGCCCGCGCCTGGCTGCCAGAGATGCCCCTTCACCTCGCGCAGACCGGCTAATTCCTGCCAGGTCTGCCCACCATCCGTGGAGCGGAACATGGCAGCATCCTCTACACCGGCATAAACCGTATCAGGTTCAGTCAGCGAAGGCTCCATGCGCCAAACACGTTTGAATTCCCAGGGATGCTGTGTGCCGTCATACCACATGTGTGAGCCGGGCACGCCTTCATATGCAAATTGATTGCCCACGGGTTCCCATGTCTGGCCGCCATCATTGGAACGTTGAATGATCTGCCCGAACCACCCGGAAGATTGTGAAGCATATAATCGATCTGGATTTACCTGAGATCCATTCATGTGATAGATCTCCCAGCCTGCAAAATGAGGTCCGGAAACTTTCCACTTTTTGCGCTTTGCATCTGAGGTCAATATAAATGCACCCTTGCGGGTTCCAACCAATACTCTCACTCCACTCATTATTTACTCCTTTTCGATAAATATACCAATAGGACCGGGGTCGTTCTCTTACAATTTTGTTACTGCACGATATTCGCTTCCGCTCGGTGTCCCGGCAAGGATGGGCATCGCTTCGGCGATCAAGGCGCGCACACGCGGGTCTTTCAATGCCTCATCATGCGCATCTTTATCGTCCCACATTTCAAACACAGCCACGGTCTGTTCATCCTTCAAATCCTCCAGCACGATATAAGCGCGGCAACCCGGCATCGTCATCACCAATGCCGAGGCGCGAACGAGAATATTCACCAACACATTACGCCTGCCGGGTTGGGATGTAAGAGTTCCTGTCATCGCGTACATATAATGCTCACGGTTGCAAATTGCGACTGCGCTGGGTATAACACTACTTTTTCATCCCAGTGTATAAAGCAAGGACATTCCCAGTTGGGTCTTGAAAGACACCATACCATCCCATTCCTGGAATCTCAGTCCGTTCGCGGATCACGCGCCCACCCAATTCCTTCACCTTATCGAGGTCATCATCGATATCATCACTGGCAATATAAATCAGGACCTGGCCTGCTGGGTTTTCCTCTGAAACTTGCGGGAACCCACCATACTCATCGCCATCCCCTGCCTCCCACATGGTGTAATTCATATCAGGTATTGGCTGGATCTTCCAACCAAATAATTCCTGATAGAACTGACCGGCAGCTTCGACACTGGCAGCGGGGATCTCAACATGGACAATATTACGCTTGGACATGACATACTCCTTTTGAGTGGTTTTATCCTTCTATTATAGAACAAATTTTCTGTTTTTCAACCCCTCCAGAGGACTAATTTTTTTCGCCTCCAACCGGACCTGCCGCCTGTCCCCCGTACCGCAACCTTCAGCTTGCTTTTGAATCAAAACAGGCCAGGTCGAGTCAATTCGACCTGGCCTGTCGCAACCCACCTCTTACGGACTGGGCCTTAACTCACAAGCATCTGCTGGCTCGTTCCACTGACACATCGTATTCGCCACACAAGGCGACTCGGTCGTGATCGGCGCACAAACCTTATCCTCCACTTCAGAACACTTGAAGGTCTGGATGCGGACGGTGATACAGCCCGTACCACCCAAAGCCTCTTCGAAGACAGGGACACAGGCATTCGAATTTACATCAAAGGTAAAACCAGGCGCACATCCTGGAGAGGCTGCCCCCGCCGCAGCCTGACAACATTGGGCTCCAGCATTATAGGTATAACCCGCTGCACAGCCAGCAAAGGTCTGTTGCGCCAGCGTCGAGTTATCGATCCCAAACGGTGCATCAGCCTGACCATTTGGCGGAGCGCACATCCCAGCCAGATCGTCGAAGTACAAGCCAATTGGGCAGGAACCATCTGCACCCGGGCCAACGGCGCAAACCTGCTGATCGCCGCGTTGGATGGTCACGTAGCCGAGCGGGCAGCCTCCTGCTGCGGGTTGTGAAAGGATCGGGGTGTAGGAGCAGGCCCCAGTAGCAGCGTCGAGCGTATATCCCGAATCGCAGGAAGGGTTCAGGCCGCTGACATTCGCCTGATTGGTACAAGCCGGGTTGCAGACCACCACCTCGTTCGTTGATTCAATTCCACGTGGACCGCGACACACCAACGTGCGCAAGCCGCCTTCCACTTTCTCTTCACATTGAATTCGTGTGCCGCGTTCTTCCCAGGTTGCGCCAAAGGAAATCTGCGCCACGCCGTAGCCATCGCCATTTTGACAATATTGATTTGTGACCGAACCTTGTGGAAGTTCACAGGACGTGGCCGGAGAAACCTGATTAGCCGGAACCTGAGCCGTCAACTGACAATATGGCGCAAACGGTTGCGGAGCAGCCACCGCACACCGGAAGCCCGTATCGCGGCTGGTATCGCCTGGCTCATTAAAGCGGCGAATGGCCGATGCCGTTTGCTCAACAGCAGATTCAAAGGAACTGCCGCGCACACTGCGATACTGTCCGCTCGCAGGGCCGGTTGGGTTGGCAGCCGGAGACTGGGCATAATAATTCGCATCGTAATAATCGTAGACCCATTCAAAAACATTGCCCGCCATATCGAACAGACCAAATGGACTTTTACCATCCTTATATGCATTGGCATTCGTTGTACGTCCGTAGCAATTCGCAAAGTTCAACAGGTCACAGGAGGGAGCCGTGTTGCCCCATGGATATGCATTGCCATTCGAACCCCGCGCGGCCTTTTCCCATTGTGCCTCGCTGGGCAGGTTGCCTTGAATCCAGGCACAATAGGCCTGAGCCTGATCCCAATTTACACCCACCACCGGATGGCTGGCATATTCCGGGTTGGTGAACACCGGCCCGCCCAATTCCTGGGTTGGTTGCGAACAAGCGCCCGCCTTCACACACTGATCGTACATGCGATTCGTGACCTTGGTTTGTTGGATCCAATACGCATCGAGCGAAACACTGTGCGCAGACGCGCCGTCACCCATCGAAAAATCACCAGCAGGAATATAAACCAGTGTGCTGCCATCCACCCACTTGATCGTCTCGCCACTTTGCGGCCCACCCAAAGACACTGGCGCAAGCGGCTGACTGGAAACCGCCGTGGGCGCCGCTTCGGTGGCTGGCTGGTCAGTTGCTGTCACCACTACGGTCACGATCTCCGGTGTCGGAGTCCCGCAGGAGGAAAGGATGAAGACCAGAGACAGGGCCAACGCAAAGAGCATATTTCGAACGTTTTTCATTCAAACTCCTTTTCTGCAAAAAAGCAGTTCAAATATTATAAAAGAAAAACAGCCCGTCCGTTTTTCACAGACAGGCTGCAACGATTCTTTTATTGTCCACTCATCTTCTTTTTGGAATCCAGAAGCAGAGCTTCTGGATGGCTTCTGGAAACTTATTTCGCCTTGCGAATTTCCTCCACCGCCCCCGGATTCACCAACGACGATGTATCGCCCAACTCCAACCCCAAATACGCCGCGCGAATCATACGCCGCATCACCTTGGCATTACGCGTTTTGGGCAAATCTGAAACAAAGAGGATGGATTTCGGCGCAAGCGGTTTGCCCATCTCGGCCACCACCATCTCGTGCAATTCCTGACGAAGAGCATCGCTTCGCTCCACGCCGGGGCCTGCCACTGCAAAAAGGACAAGCTCACTTCCTTTGACCTCGTGCGGCACGCCAATCGCCGCCGCCTCCACAATCGACTCATGCCGGACGAGGATCGACTCCACTTCGGCTGGGCCGAGCCGCTTCCCCGCAATTTTGATCGTATCATCCGAGCGCCCAAGGATATACCACAGACCGTCATCATCAATGGCCGCAAAATCGCCATGTACCCAGATGTTTTCCCAACGCGACCAATAGGTATCGATATATCGCTGTTTATCTTTCCAAAACCCGCGTGTCATCCCGATCCACGGCGCTTTGATGACCAATTCGCCAACTGCATTCCGTAATGGCTTCCCATTCTCATCCAGAACATCCGCATCCATGCCAGGGCAGGCAGCAGAGAACGCGCATGGCTTGAGCGGCATGAGTGGATTGCCCATCACGATCCCGCCGGAAATCTCCGTCCCGCCGGAATAATTGATGATAGGAATGCGTCCGCCGCCAACCTTCTCGAATAACCACATCCACGGGTCCGGGTTCCACGGCTCACCTGTGGAGGCAAAACACTTCAACGACGAAAGATCATGCTTTCTGAAATGCTCCTCTCCATGAGGGATCAATGAACGAATCAACGTCGGCGAGACACCCATTTGATTGATCTTATGCTTCTCGGCCAATTCCCATAATCGATCGGGCGCGGGAAAATCCGGTGCGCCATCATAAAGAAACATCGTCGCGCCCAAAAGCAGACTGCCGAACACCTGCCACGGTCCCATCATCCAACCCATATCGGTCATCCAATAGATCACATCACCTGAATGGACATCGGTTCCAAACGCCATATCCTGCGCCGCCTTGATGGGAAATCCGCAATGTGTGTGCAGTGCTCCTTTTGGCCTGCCAGTGGTACCTGAAGTGTAAATAACCATCAACGGGTCTTCCGCATAGGTCACTTCCATCTCAGCTTCTTCACTTTGTTTGAAGACCAACTCGTGCCACCAATGATCTCTTTCCTCTTTCATCTTTACAGCTTGTCCCGTCCGCTTCAGCACAATCATATGTCTCAGCGTCGGAATCCCCTCCGCGGCCTCATCCGCAATGGATTTCATCTCCACGGCTTTGCCGCGTCGGAAGGCTCCATCTGCGGCAAAGAGGGCTTTCGCATCCGCATCTACCATGCGCGAGATGATCGCCCCAGCCCCATAACCGGAGAATAATGGCAGGATGATGCCACCGATCTTGGCAATTGCCAGCAATGCAATCACGATCTCCGGCGTCATCGGCATGAAGATTCCGATCGCATCGCCTTTGCCCAACCCTAATGAGTGTAAAGCATTCGCAGCTTTATTCACTTCCTTGGATAATTCATCATAGGTCAGCGTCCGGGTAATGCCTTCTTCCCCTTCAAA
>DAOQPR010000200.1:0-5946 GCA_035333265.1 Anaerolineales bacterium | reverse complement strand
CGTATGCCACCGCCTGGGCGCGGGTTTCCAAGCCCAGACGCTGCAAAATATTATGGACATGCGAGCGCACGGTCGCCTCAGAGAGGTGCAGGGTACTGCCAATCACGGAGTCCGAAAGTCCTTCTCCCAGCAGTGCCAAAATCTCCTCCTGACGTCCCGTCAGGGGTTCATCCGTCGCACTGCGTTCCAACAGCGGCACCGTTTTCATTTTGCGCAGACCGTTGAATAACTTTTGCGTGATGCCAGACGGCAAATAAGGCACCCCATCCGCCACCCTGCGGATGCCCTCCAACAGGAAGGAACGCGGCGCTGTCTTGGGAAAATACCCCAGTGCCCCAGCCTGAACCGCGGCGATGACCTTCTCCTCATCTTCCAGGCTGGTGACCACCATGATCCGTGCCTGGGGATTTTTTTCCATGATCTGCTGCACCGCCCCCAATCCATCCAGTTCGGGCATCAACAGATCGATGAGAATGACATCAGGGTTGAATTCCTCAGCCAGCGCAACGGCCTCTGCGCCGTTTGAAGCTTCCCACTTTGCGATCAGATCGGGTTCATCTTCAAAGGCGGTTCGCAAGGCTTCGCGCATCATGGGGTGGTCGTCTGCGATCAAAATGTTTATCTGTTTCATTGCCGGTCCTTTTTCTCCACGCGTACGATCATACGGGTTCCGTTACCGGGGGATGAGCGCACAACGAACGTGCCGCCGAGCAGTTCTGCTCGTTCACGCATGGTGCGCATGCCCATGCCGCCGGTGCGATTCCGATTGGGGTCAAAACCGATCCCATCATCTTTTACTTCGATTTCCACTGTTGAAGCATCACAATGGATCTTCACACTAACATTGCGTGCCTGGGAATGTTTAAGCGAATTATTCAGGGCCTCTATGGTAATGCGGAAGAGGTTCTCGCGCCACTCTGCCGGACATTGAAACGCCTCCCCCTCAACGGCGAAGGATACACGTACCCCGGCCCTTTCCTCCACCTCATTAAGACGTGCCTTGATCTCCTCAACCAGGTCGATCTCCGACTCCAACTCGGATGGCTGGATCTGATATAACAAAAGACGCGCCTCTTTCAAGGCTTGCCTCGCACTTTCCTGTAAACGTTCTGCGAGCTGCAATGTCCTTTCCTTGTTATCTTTGGCAAGTGAGGAGGTGAGCGTCTCTGAAAATAAATTCAGGCTATGCAAAGACTGGCTGACCGAGTCATGCAGTTCGCGCGCCACCCGCTGGCGTTCTTCGATGATGGCAATGGCGCGCTGCTGTTCTGCCAGCTGATCTTGCGTGATGCGGAGCGCCGCCTCATTTTCGACTCGCTGGCTGATGTCCACAATGGAGGCGAGAAAATACCGCGGAGAACCATTGGGAAAACGCTGACAGGAAACGAACAAGCTGACGTGCAGAATCCCGCCGTCCCGACGAATGAAGCGTTTATCTAAATGATAGGCATCGCGTTCGCCGCGCATAGCCTGGTTGTATAACTCCAGATCGGCTTCCAGGTCATCAGGGTGGGTTAGTTGACTCCAGGTGAGCTGTTTCAGTTCCTCGCGGGAGTATCCCAGCATCTTGCACAACTGTTCGTTTACTTCCACCCAGCCTCTTTCGGGCGTGGTGACAGACATTCCCACTGCGCCCATGTTGAAATACCCCATGAAATTTTCCTGGTTGACCTGCAATACTTCCTGCATTTGTTTACGCATTGCAAGTTCAGTTTGCAGTTGGAGATAAACCTGTGAGTTGCTCAACATGAGCGAAACGACCTGGGATAGTTGTGTCCCAATATCAACATCCATCTCATTGAATGGATGGTCGATTGAGGTGCGTGAATAGTTGATGGCTCCGACGACACGTCCGCGCTGAAGAATGGGGACGATCATCATGGCGTGGTAGGGATGGCCTCCAAAATCCAGCCTGCGTTGTGCCCAGATGGCATAATCATCCACAACAATGTATTCGCCCGAGTCGATCACTTGCCAGCTTAACCATCCGCCTTCCCCCCGATTCATACGGTCGCCTTTGGTGAGCGGCTGATTGGTGGTGGCGGCATAGGTCACAATGGTATTTTCACCCTCAAGGATATCCACGCTGATATCGGGCGCGTTGAGCAATTCGCGGGCTTTCATGAGGAAGGTTTGGAGAATATCCTCCAAATCGAAGCGATTTACCAGGTCGAATGTGGCCTGGTTTAGGGCGGCCAAGGTTTCATTGCGGCGGTGGAGCAGGTATTCAAATTCCTTGCGTTCAGTGATGTCGTGAATCACTGCCAGGCGGCCATATACCCGATTACGTTGATCTTTCAGCGGGATACATTGAATGGTATAGCTTCTTTGGTTGATATGGATATCTTGTGGTGTCCTTCCCGCCAGGTTCTTGAACAGGTCGATGATTGCAGGGATTTTCTGCAACCGGGTTTCCTGAATCGGATTCCATAGATCTTTTTGATCGATGCCACAAATGGACTGCGCCGCCGGGTTAAAGTCTACCAGGCGCATGTTTTCGTCAATGACTAAAACGCCGTCAGACATATGGTCCAACATCACATTACGGGCAGTTGGCACGATCTCCATAAATCGCGAACCGTATAAGGCGATCAGGAACACCACCCCCGTGACGGAGAAAGAAATGGATGACCAATCCACACCGGGGATATTAAATACATCAAAAATATACAGCAGGTTGCTGGCAATCGGGATCATTAAGGCAAGCAGCATAAGGCGTGCCTGCCTGCGAAGCAGGTCAGAGCCTGAGGTTACGACTTGAAGAAGATTCAGTGCAATGATGAACACCAGGATATAACCGCTGACGCTGACCCATAGGAATGCGGGCCCATGCTTGAAATCAACAATATTATCCCCCAGGGGGTTCGGAATGAAATCCGTCCATAACCAGTGGTGATATTCATTGGTCAGTGCCAGCAGAATCCCTACGAGAGGGATAAAGAACAGAAACACCCTGACCGCTATTTTTTTGAGCCAGTTCTCATTGCCAGCATAGACGATGGAATAGGTTGTCATAAGGCTTAACGCTGGAAAATAGGTCATATATTCCAGTTTCGCAAAAAAGATCTTTAACGAGACTGGAATGGCAGCATAATCCAGCGCGGAGAATAGCGTCCAAAAAACGATAATGATCAAGGCCGTGGCAAAAAAGAATCCGCCCTTTGTTTTTCGCCGCTGCCAGGCAACATAGGCGCTGAAGATATTCACCAATGTGGCAAGGAAAATGATGACGCTAATATTGGTCAGTGTGAACATCCATGGCTCCTAGCACGCCATTGTAACCTTTCCCATAAGAACACGGCATCCCAATATAGGATGCCGTGTTCTTATGGGATTTGCTTCTGATTGTTACAGAATGTAACCTTGGTTGATCAATGTACGATGTTTCATTCGACTACGTATTGACTGTTTGCAAGTCGAGTTTGTGTCCAATACGTGCAACCGAGGCTCTCACTTTTGTAGCAGCATTATGGTAATTTGAATGCTTTCACAAGGAAAACTGCCATCTGCGCACGAGTGACGAGGTCATCCGGACAGTAAATTCCGGTTCCGCATCCAAAGGTAATGCCTTCGGTTGCAAGACGCTCGATCCATGCTGCGGCCCAATAATCAGCAGGAACATCTGTGTATTTGTCTCCATAGGCTGGAGGTGGAGCATATGCAGGTCCATGTATTGCTTTAAGGAGAAAAATTGCCATTTGTGCCCGGGTCACAACCTGATCTGGGCAATAATTGCTGTTTCCACAACCGCTTGTAATTCCATCATTTTTCAATGCTTCGATCCAATTTTGAGCCCAATGATTGAGGGTATCCAAAAATGTTGGATTACTGTTGGGAATTACGACATTCGACCCATGAATGCCTTTTTCTAAGAAGACGGCCATTTGTGCACGTGTCACAGAATCTTCAGGACAATACTTTAACGGATCGTTAGAACACCCCGTGGTTATCCCTGCTCGATATAGTTTTTCGATCGGGTTAAATGCCCAGTAGTCGATTTCCACATCAGAAAAAATACGAGAAACAAAGGCAACATATGCGGCCCCAGATTGAATCGCAGAATTATTGGTTTCATCCCCGTTAATTCCGGTCGCATTGCTTCTTTCTCCAATGGCTCCGACGACATAGCTGCCATGGGAAACATCCACAGCAGAACCAAAGTCACCAAGATCTTTGGTGTTAGATGCCTTTAAGTAGACTTGTTGTGTCCATGTTGAGCCGTCAAAATAGTATATGTAAGCAGCGCCAGAATTGAAGGCAAGATTATTGTTTTGGTCTCCATTAAACCTTGTAGCATTGCTGTCCTCCAGCACTGCAGAAACGATAATATAGTCCCCATCAATGGATACAGGGCCACCGAAATAATCGCGGCTTTCCGGATTTGATGCCTTAATATAATGGGTTTGCTGCCAGCCTCCTGCATCCCTCTTAAAAACATAAGCAGCACCTGAGTCTAATGTATTGTTATCAGTTTGATCACCGTTTACTGTATGGGCACTGCTATCTTCACCTATTGCGCCAACTAGTAGTGTATCTCCGGAGATACTTGTTGAACCTCCAAACCAATCTGCCAATTCAGGATTCGATGATTTGATAAAAGCTTGTTGTTGCCAGGAGATACCATCTCGAGTGAAAACATAAACTGCTCCTGATTGGCTGGTAAGGTTATTTGACTGGTCTCCATTTATGCCAGTGCTATTACTGCTTTCCATAGGAGCACCCACAACAAGCGTATCTTTATAGATGGAAACTACACCAAAGCTGTCTAGTACATCAGGATTCGAAGCCTTTATATATGCCTGTTGACTCCAGACGTCTCCGGTGCGGGTAAAAACATACACTGCTCCTGAATATTGCGCTGAGTTGTCATTCTCATTCCCGTTTATGCCTGCGCTTCCTCCACTTTCTCCGATCGCTCCAACTGCAATTGTATCTTCATAAATTGCGACGTTTGTTCCAAAAGTATCTTCTGCATCTGTGTTGGAAGCTTTGAGGTAAGCTTGTTGTACCCAATTCCCTGTAGTGTTTCGGGTGAATACATAAGCAGCTCCAGATTTTGTCATTGAGTTGTCGGCTTGGTTTCCATTTATCCCTTTTGCATTGCTATCTTCATATGGGGCACCAACGACCAGAGTATTTCCATATAAGGCAATGGATACCCCGAAGTTGTCATATGCATCTGAGTTGGATGCCTTGATATATGCTGTTTGGATCCAGGTATTCCCTGTCTTCTCAAAGATGTAAACTGCTCCAGATTCTGGAGCAAGATTATTGGTCTCATCCCAATTAATACCTTTAGCATTGCTATCTTCCCCTGTGGCTGCAATTGCCAGAATATTACCGTCCATGGCAACCGCACCTCCAAAATAGTCATAAGTTTCTGTGTTGGACGCTTTGAAGTAGGCCATTGAATCTGGTGAAATGCCCTCCATACTCGAAATAGATTGGTATGGAGTCAGGTCTCCTGCTCCAGGTTTGGCAACAACAGTATTTTTGAAAGGCAGTATGCTATTACCTGTTATGAGTGCCGTCAAGACAGTAGAAATGATGAGTTTAATCGTTTTCATGGGTTCCTTTATTTCTCCTTCCTTGAAATTTATTATACCCCTTTGCGAACAGTATATATTTCATAACCGAGTTTGACTTTAGAATTTTTTAGAGAACTTGTGCGTTTTTATATTTCCCCTGAATATATTGAGCTATCATGTCCCTTAGCCATCTATTGTGACTATGGGACATGATAGAAAAGGTTGAATTAAAAAGATTTATATAGCCAGTCCTTTTTGTTTACCGTTATCTTTACGGTAAATTAAAAGCTTTTACCAAAAAGACAGCCATTTGTGCGCGGGTAACGGAACTTTCAGGGCAATATATGCCGGTTCCACATCCACCGGTAATGGCTTCTGCGGCGAGTTGCTTGATCCAAGCTGCAGCCCAGTGATCGAC
>DAOQPR010000199.1:0-5980 GCA_035333265.1 Anaerolineales bacterium | reverse complement strand
CGCGGTATCTTTACACAAGAAACCGTAGCTTCCACTTTCTCTGATGTTGCCACAAATTACTGGGCTTATTCGTTCATTGAACGTCTGTACAATTCTGGAATTACCAGCGGCTGTGCAGCCGGTCTATATTGCCCGGAAGATTCTGTCACCCGCGGCCAAATGGCTGTTTTCCTTGAGAAGGGTATTCACGGTTCTGGCTTTGCTCCCGCAAATGTTGCCCCTACCTTCAATGATACGGCTGGTCATTGGGCTGAAGATTGGATCGAGGCTTTGAAGACCGATGGAATCACCTCGGGTTGTCTCGTTGGTTATTACTGTCCTGAGAATCCTGTCACCCGCGCTCAAATGGCTGTCTTTCTCCTTAAAGCCAAGCATGGCTCCTCGTATACACCCCCTGCAGTTGGTGCTGATACCGGATTTACCGATGTTGCTGTCGATTACTGGGCTGCGGCCTGGATCAAACAACTGGCTGCTGAAGGTATCACGGGAGGCTGTGCCGCAGGACTCTACTGCCCTGAAAATGCTGTCACACGCGCTCAGATGGCTGTCTTCCTTGTGAAGGCTTTCAATCTGCCGTAAAATCGGGCACAATTTTATAAAGAGTAATTCGTCCTCGCAGCTTTGGCAACACAGCAAAGTTGCGAGGACGATGGTATTCTCGGGGAATATCAACTGAAAGCAAAGGCAAATGATATATTTTAGCGAAAATAAGCTTTAAGATCGTTGCTTATCTTTTCTTTTTATAATGCTTAATATGCATCGAAGCTGCTTGATCGTTATTCATTCTAAGAACAAGGATTATTGCATGCGAAAAATTTTTACAGTACTACTCCTGACAAATATCCTAATTCAAGCTTGTACACCTAGAGAAATACCTCTTAATACCACTAACACCCCTGAAATACAAAGCAGTATGAAGGTAGAGACTCGCATGCCTGCATTACCATCTCCAGATATAGTAATTAATGCCTTAAAACTTCAACGAGAAAGCGTCATGACGGTAGGGCTTGGTAATATTATCGCAGTTACCCCTCCACCCACACCTGTCCAGTGGAGGATTTCATATGCTGAGTCTGTCGTAGAACTACTAACTTCAAAGGAAATTTTAGAGGACGCGACTACCAGGGAATGGTTATTTCGCACATCGGCAACTGGTTCAACCGATATCCGATTAACCTCAATCCCTCCAGTTTGCACAGATCCCTTGCCGTGTCCACCAGCCCCTCCCCAAGTCATTACCTTTACGCTGGAAGTAAAGTGAAATAATTGCTCACCTAATTTTTATGATAATTATCTAATATATTGACAGGAAGCAGGCAGGCCGGTATACTACCCGTCATGAAATCGACGCGCGATAAGATTTTACAAACTTTACTAAAAAAGCCCCGCTCCACGATCAACGAACTGGCTGAGGTGGTTGGCATTAACCCCATCTCTGTGCGCCATCACCTGACCAACCTCCAAATGGAAGGATTGGTGTCTTCACAAGAAGAGCGTCATGGAGTGGGCCGCCCGCGTCTGGTGTACGTTCTTACAAATGAAGGTATGGAACGATTTCCCACACGCTATTTACAGTTAACCACACGACTCCTGACTCAAATGAAGGAATCCATGCCAGGGCCGATGGTAAATAAGTTGTTTGGGCAAATCGCCGAAGACCTTGCAAGCGAATATATACAGGATATCAAAGGCTTAAGCATGGAGCAACGCCTGGATCTCATCAAAGACCTGCTTGCACAGGAAGGCTTCACTGTGGAATGGGAAAAAAAGAACGGCCAGTATCAGATTCACGAAATATCCTGCCCATACTATCAGATCGGGGTCACACATCCCGAAGTTTGCACTGTCGATCAGACGTTGATTTCAAAAATGCTTGCGCTGCCTGCAAACAAAGTCCAATGCATTTTAAACGGTAATGCACATTGTACCTATGTTATTCAGCCGCACTCGAAAACAAAATAAGTGAGAGGAACCATGAGCGACCCTGAAATCAAAGAAATCCAGTGGACGATCCACACCACCCACCCGGAAATGGTCAAATCAGCACGTGAAAAACTTTCCGAAGTGGTAGACCCCGAAATCGGAATGAATATTATCCAGCTTGGTCTGGTTCGTGATATAGAGATCGAAAATGGCGTTGGGCATCTTAAAATGATCCTCACCACCCCTTTCTGCCCCTATGGCCCGGCCATGATCGAAATGACAAAAGCCAAAGCCACAGAAGGGCTGAACATGCCCGTCACCATCGAAATGGGCATGGAAATGTGGGATTTCTCTATGATGGAAGACCCCTCTGCCCTCGATTGGGGAATGTACGCATAGGTGTATTCAATATTCCAATAGCTTAATATCAACAAAAAACGCCATCTAAATTGATGGCGTTTTTTGTTTCTACTTATTCTACTTATTCCAATGCATTGCATGCGGCAGTTCACCCTCATCATAGCCTGAGATGATAATGAGGGCATTGGTCACATGCCCACCCGGGTTTCGCCAGCGATGCCGCAAACGAGAGGCGAACAAAAGGCTGTCGCCCGCTTCCAGATGATAAACCTCCCGTTCCACCTGATAATCGAGTTGCCCGCGAAGGCAAAATACAAATTCATGGCCTGAGTGCACAATATCATGCGGCCCGCAAGCAGCGCCGCTTTCCAAAGTCAGCATAAACGGCTCCACCCTGCCGACAAATTGCTCCCCGCCCAAAGCTTCAAAAACGCCGCGCGTAAATGCCATCCGGGCGCGTTCATCCTGTTTCAAAAACACAACCTGTTTCTTTTCACTATCCGAATCAAAAAATGCAGTAATGGAAACCCCCATGGCATCTGCCAGTTTGTACAACGTGCTGACGGAAGGCGAAGTCTTTCCCCTTTCGATCATTGAAAGAGCGTTTGCAGATAAACCGCTTTGTGTCGCAAGCGTCCGCATGGAAATTTTCCGTGCCTCACGTAATTCCCGAAGTCGGGTTGCAACGTTAATCGACACAGCATCTCGTTGATAGTTTTCCATAAACCTCCAAAACCAGAAAGATTATACACGAAATTAATGTGACATTAAACAAAACTAAATATGACACCTTCCACTATTGTACAATCTTTCACAAATGTATCATAGAGACATAATATTCGTTTATTCGCATATAAGCAGGTGTTTTATGGTAAATGCCACCCTCCAACAAGAAATCATCCAGCTTGAAGCCAATTTCTGCGCTGCACTTTCCGACCCAAATCGGCTTCTCATCCTTTACGCCCTTAGCGATGGCTCACATAACGTTACAGAACTATCCAATGAATTAGGGGTCAATCAACCAACCACCTCCCGCCACCTCAAAATCCTGCGGGAACGCGGGTTGGTCTATACCGTGCGTAATGGAACCACCATCACCTACCACCTTTCTGACGCCAGACTCATTCAGGCCCTTGACCTCCTTCGGAGCGCCATGCGTGACCGACTCTCACGGCAGGCAAACCTGATCAATGAAGTTGTACAGGAGAATGTATGACCAAACGCTTCCCCACCTGGACTTTGGGCCTGATTGGCATCCTTTTGCTGATCCTCGTCCCGATCCTTTACTTCCTACCCCGCGCCCAATCCAAGAATGACCCAACGGCACACCTCCCCGAAAAACCGGTTCATGTCGACCATGCCGACATCGTCAAAGGGGAATTCAAGACCGGGCAGGATGTCACCCGTAACTGCCTTGAATGCCATGAAGACGCCGCAACCGAATTCATGAAGACCACTCACTGGACATGGGAATCAAAAGAATTCGACGTACCCTGGCGCGATGAAAATATCACCATCGGCAAAGCCAACCAGATCAACAACTTCTGCATTGGTACACAAGGCAACGAAAACAAATGCATGTCCTGCCATGCCGGGTACGGTTGGGAGGAAGGACGTGAAACCCAGCAAGCCAACGCAGAAAATGTGGACTGCCTTGCCTGTCACGCCGACCCTGGCGTCTACGGCAAAGGGACATTTGGCAACCCTGCCGAAGGCATTGACCTGCTCGCTGCGGCTCGCTCTGTGCGCGCACCCACCCGCGAGAACTGTGGCAAATGCCATTTCGACGGCGGCGGCGGTAATGGCGTCAAACATGGCGACCTTGATGAAAGCCTGTATTTTCCATCCGAATCCCTCGACGTTCACATGGGCGGTGAGAATAATATGCTCTGCACCGACTGCCATTGGACCGAAAATCACCAGATCCTTGGCCGCATGGTCGCAGACAACTACACCATCGACCCGCAGGAACAAGTCTCCTGTGAACAATGTCATGTAAATCAACAACATGAAGACGAACGCATCAATACCCATCTTGCATCTGTAGCCTGCCAGACCTGCCATGTCCCGGCTCTTGCGCTTGAAGACCCCACCAAGGTGACATGGGATTGGTCACAAGCTGGTCAGGAAGGACGCGAAGACGATCACTTCACATACCTCAAGATCAAAGGTGAATTCACCTACGATAAGAATTTTGCGCCCACCTACCTTTGGTTCAACGGCAACAACGAATATCGCTACCTGCTTGGTGACCCGCTAGGTCAGGGCGGCATCACCTATATCAACAAACCCGCTGGAAGCATCCATGACCCCAATGCAAAGATCTTCCCCTTCAAACTTCACATTGCCAACCAACCCTATGATGTGAAAAACAATTACCTGCTCCAACCCATCACTTCCGGCGAAGGCGGCTTCTGGACAACCTTTGATTGGATGAGCGCCTTTGAGCTCGCACAGGATAAAACCGGCCTCGCCTTCAGCGGTGAATATGGGTTCACCACCACATACATGTACTGGCCCACCACCCACATGGTACAACCGGCCAGTGAAGCCTTGCAATGCGAATCCTGCCACGGCGAAAACGGCCGCATGGATTGGGAAGCCCTCGGCTACCCCGGCGACCCGATCGAATGGGGCGGGAGAAAATAACCATGAAAAAATACACCTTCATCACCCTGGTTGGATTAATCACCCTCGCCCTCGCATTCGGAATCAACTCGGCTCTTGCCGCGCCGACAACTGTCCCTGAACCCCAGGCTTCGGTTCTGCACCCAGACTTCCCGTTGTTGGATGCGGACGGCGTCAACGTTCTCGAAAGCGGTGGATCCATTTCCACCATGCAAACTTGCGGTCAGTGTCATGATACCGAATTCATTGCATCACATGCTTTCCATTCGGACCTCGGCTTAAGCGACTTCAACCCCGGTAAAGACGGTCTCGACTCCAGCAATGGTTTGTTTGGGGAATGGGATCCTCTCAGCTACCGTTATCTCTCCTCAGCAAACGACGAACGGCTCGACCTGAGTACGGCTGAATGGTTGATGATTAATGGAGCGCGTGTGGTCGGCGGCGGGCCTGCAGAAACATCGCGGGATGGGAAAGAGTTGACCAGTTTGAACATAAACAAATCCGACCCTGAGACCTCCATTCTCGGCAACAACGGAACGGTTTCAACCTGGGATTGGGATGCATCCGGAACCATGGAAATGAATTGTTTCCTATGCCATCTTGAAGCCCCCAACAACGAGGCACGTATAGAAGCGATCAAGTCTGGAGAGTTTGGCAAGGCAAACACAGCCACCCTACTTGGTTTGAACATTGTTACCGAAGCAAATGAAGGCTGGACGTATAACCCCGAAGCCTTCAACGAAAACGGCGAGATTAAAGATAATTTATTGGGCATTCAGGACCCGGCCAACAGCAATTGCGCCGCATGTCACGGGGAAGTTCATTCAACTGAAGACCCATTGACCTTTAACGCATGTGACGTGAACTACCCGCAAACCGCAACCACTGGACAGGTTGTCTCTGCCCAACGCATCAATGCTTCAGGTGTGAACTTGACGAGCAAAGATGAACTTGATCGTTCGTGGGATATTCATGCCGAACGCCAACTGCAATGCACAGATTGTCATTACGCGCTCAACAATCCTTCGCACTTGAACGAACTGCAAAGCAGTAATCCCGATCATCTCAT
>DAOQPR010000198.1:0-6022 GCA_035333265.1 Anaerolineales bacterium | reverse complement strand
TCATCCAAACGGAAATGGAGGTCACCTACATGCTTGAAGGCCGGGTTGGAAGATAACATGGTAAAAATGGGCGCAGGTGGGACGCGGCGAACGAGATTTAGAGCAGCGTAAAGCTCCTGAGCATGAACATGTCCTTGCGGATTGGATTTTGATAATTCCTTCATGACCATTAATAGCAAATCCTCAAAGGAGCGCTTTTTCTCCCAAATTGGGTCAAGCGCCTTGAAATCCGGCACATGGATCACCATACGGTCATTGAATTCCGCTGTGATGTTCTGTTTCAACATGGCAAAAACAAATCCACCATCTGAACCAACCATAACCGTACGAACCCAATCTTTGGATGCACGTTGGGTCTTCGCTTCAACAATTACTTCACCAGGGTTCTCACCCTTGCGAACTTGGACAAGGGAGCCCGGAATCAGTTGATGAGCCTTATACCACTCACGCAATCCGAAAACATACCCGTGTTCAAGCACAACCCATGCAGGAATTTTTTGTTTCGTTTTGCCATCCACCAGGGTAAAACGTACGCGCGGCGTTTCATACGCTGTTGGAAATAATTTTCGAGTTCGTTGAGAAACAGGTAATGTGCCAGCCCGTAGATGAGGATAGATCAACGTAATGGTAACTGAATTAACATCGTCGCGTGAGTCTCCACTTTCAGATGGGGAAAGCTCATCGTCCAATTGTGCTTCCAACCCCTTCATCTCAGCACTCAAAAGAGTGCGGTCATGTGCGACTTCAACATATTGTAAAGGAGGCGGCACTTCACGAACATAATCCGGCTCCAAACGCCGTAAGCACCAAAGTACCTGACCAGCCGGGCCGACTTCATCGAAACGTTCATCGTCCTGTAAGGCATAATTTAAAGAAAATTCAGCAAGCTTAAGATTAACCCCGGCGGGCAACTCAACATCCTTAAGCAAAGCCTCGGTTTGCATGGGTTCACCACCCGCCATGTCTAATACCGCTTCGGCAAGATTTAATTGACCTTGATTAATATCGATCAATAATGCACGTGGGAACCAACGGCCAGCAATCTTCGCGAGACCTGAATCGGCTCCAAGCGCATTTTCAAGCTTTTTCTCCAAAGATACGCCATGTTCGTGCAAAATCGCTGAAGAATTAATTTCTTCGTTTTCCGGGATGACCAGCGTTTCTTCATTGAGAAAATGCTCCGGCAGCCGGGCTGCAAACATCCTCTCTGTTTGATCCTCAAACACAACCGAAACCACATCAAAATCATTCACTGCCGGGTTTACTCCAGCTCGCACAGCAGTCACCTTGCCATGCGTCCAGCCAAGTGCAGGAAAGACAAGTTCCTCACCAACTACATATGAATCCTTGGGCAGAAAACGCTTCCCTGCCGCCTTTTGTTTATTTTCTTCAGCAAGCCGCTCCTTATGCAAACGTGATTCAATAAACTCTGAAACAAGGTCGCGGGTTGTCAGCGGTGTCTCGCGTTCAAAAAGAATAGTATGCAAATTTTCTACGTCTTGTGGGGTGACCTGGACAGACAGCCAGTATTCGGTGGGAAGATTAAATGCGCCAGTCATACTCAGCCTTGGAATGAAGTTACGCCTCTCTTGGGGCGCATAGATTATACCTTACCTTGCAAAGACTTCCTATACTTGCGAAAAATCGCACATGCCCTGCCAAACGCTTAGAGTCCACACAATTTCTTCATCAGTTATCTGTAAAATTCCAGTATAGTTTTCAAAAAATTATCATTATGAATGAAAGGAAATCCATGAACATTAAGATACTTCCAATAATTGCGCTGGTCATGGTTGTGATATCAGCCTGTGCCGGAGCAGCGCCGCAGACTCAACCTGAAATTGATACAGTTACCCAGACACCTCTTCAGCCTTCACAAACTGCCAACCCGACAGAAACAACCGCCCCCACAGCGGAAACGGTTACAGAAACCCCAGCCGCCTCTTCAGATCCACAAACTGTCAGTTTTACAAATGATGTCATGCCCATCTTTGAAACCTATTGCCAAAAATGCCATGGCCTTGAAAGGGTCAAGGAAGGCCTGGATATGACAACTTACGAAAATTTAATGGCTGGTTCATTTAACGGTTCAGTTGTCACGCCAGGAAATGCCAATGACAGCCTACTCGTAGAACTTATCGTCAAAAATAAAATGCCCGATCGCGGTCCTAAAGTCTCTCAAGGAGAATTACAGACCATTATTGACTGGGTGAATCAAGGCGCAATAAACAATTAATTTTATATTGCACAGAAATCAAAACAGCGGCCGTCTGGCCGCTGTTTTGATTTCTGTTGCTATGATTTATAATTAGGTTCCCAAGTGGGTTGATATCCCGCATTTGTTGTTCAATCCTCTTTAAACAAATGGAGCCAATCTAATGACATTGAGAAAAAAACGTTTTGTCTTTGTAATTGTTTTACTAGCTCTCATATTGACAGCCTGCACCCCAAAAACAAATGTCGATGCCACGCCCACCATCGACTCGATCGGCACCATTGCGGCAGACCTCGCATCCATGATGCTTACTCAAACAGCAGCAGCCTACACTCCGACCCCGCTTCCACCAACAGAAACTCCGTTGCCGGTCTTTACCGATACCCCCACCCTCGAACCCTCTCCTGCCGTAACAGGTATCCCAATCGTTAGCGGAAATGCGCCATGTTACAAGGGGCCAGGGGAAAATTATGGACTTGTAAGCAATATTACCGACACCAAAGAAGTAGAATTCATTGGGACGGCCCATGTCCCAGGATGGTATGTGATCCGTAACCCCTATTATGGCTCTTTATGCTGGATTAAAGCTGAAAATCTCAACTTAAGCCCCGATTTTGATATTTCAGCCTACCCTACAGTAATGCCATAACTATTTATTGGGCACCTGAAGTTGCTCAGGAGTATCAGAATGAACGATCTGGAAAAAATGATCATGGAAGAAATCTCAACATTGGATGAATTGCGGCTTATTGACATCCTGGGATTCATTCGATACCTCAAAGCTGAAAAACCAATAAAACAGGATTGGATCGTTGGCTGGTTTGACAATGCCATACAGTCCATCCAG
This sequence comes from Anaerolineales bacterium, assembly GCA_035333265.1. Lineage (GTDB taxonomy): Bacteria > Chloroflexota > Anaerolineae > Anaerolineales > Villigracilaceae > Villigracilis. The sequence goes on along the minus strand of DAOQPR010000198.1, from coordinate 2,960 downwards.
GAACGTAAAGAGGAATTGCAAATTCGGCCAGAAGATATCGAATCCCAAATCGACAAACGAAATCGTAAGATAGACTAGCCCAAATGGGTGAACGCTTGAATCCGTGCTCATGCTACAATTTATAGATAAGCCATGACCACAATCCGTACCCCTGCAAAGATCATTCCCCGTGCATTTCCTGGCATCCGACCCGATGAAATCCAAGGTATCATCATCAATAGCCAGATCAGATCATATCCTGCCGACACCGTCCTATGCAGGGAGGATGTCTATGAATATACCTTTTACATGATCCTTGAGGGAAGTTTTGAAGTCACCAAACTTATTAACAATGTAGAAAAACGCCTGCTCAAAACCCTTAACGCTGGCGACTTTTTTGGTGAAATGGCACTTATTCATAATGCACCCCGGGCAGCAACAGTCAAGTCATTAACCCCTGTTGTCGTTCTGGAATTAAGCAAGGAAGGCTTTGATAAGGTACTGAAACAAAGCCCCAGTGTATCAATGGCCATGGTCGGAGAGATCAGCAACCGGCTAAGACAGAACGACCAACTTGCCATTGAAGACTTGCGCCTGCGGGCACGTGAACTCGCAGATGCCTATCAAAAAATGGCGGAACAAGATATGGCCCGCCGTGAATTTTTGACGAATATCGCCCATGAATTAAGAACACCGCTTACAGTGGCAAGCGGCTTCTTACATACATTAAAAAGAGGAACGATATCTGGTGAACAGCTGCAAGCTGCCATTGAAACCATCAGCCGAAATGTGGATCAGATCGTAAATCTCACCAACGATCTTCTCTTTTTACAGGAACAGGAATTGGTTTTGCCAGACTTTCAACCAGTCAACCTGGTTGCCATTGCAAATAATATAGTCAAAAAGTATGAAGAAAAAGCTAAAGCCAGACGGGTGACCATTAAAGTCAAAGGCAATACATTTGTATCGCCCGTACAAGGCGATGAATCCTCCCTTGAGCGAGCGCTTACTGGTTTAGTGGACAATGCTGTTAAATTCAGCCCGCCCAATGGACAGGTGGAAATTCGTTTTGCAGATCGGGGGAATCAGGTTAGTGTTAGTGTTGAAGATCATGGCATCGGAATCGATCCAAACATTCGGCCGCGCATCTTTGACCGTTTTTTCCATATCGAGAAACAAGGCGATAATCTTTACAGCGGCCTGGGGATCGGACTTTCCATCACCCGTCAGGTAATTCAACAACATCGCGGAACACTTGAAGTCGACAGCACACCCGGTCAAGGAAGCACATTTACCATCTCATTATTGAAATGGAAATGACCCTCTCCAAAACAGAATGGTTCGTTTTTGGAGAAATCAAAGCCAATGAGAACGCCACACAAAATCATTCTACTCCTAATCGGATGGGTATTAACCTCCGGCTGCAATGGTGGCGCAAATCCGCAGGCACCTATCCTGCCTGAAATGGTCTCCACACCAAATATTACCCAAAACTCCAATGTAGCAACATCGGACAGTTTATGTAACAATCCCCTTCTGCCAGCTGTGCAAGGTGCAACATGGCTCTATTACAGTACTGGCGGCCCCAATGGGGATTTTGCCTATTCCGATACGATCTCAGACGTAAAGCCTGATAGTTTCATTCTGACATCTCAATTTGATACAAATGTCCTCACACAACAATGGGTCTGCACACCCGATGGTTTAAGGGCAATGCAACTAGGGGGTGGAACCGTTGCAAGCATATCAATGCAACATATGATCGCAGATTTCAAAACACTTGAGGTGAGCGGGGTAATTCTGCCAAATCAAATATCCCCTGGCATGCAATGGCAATACAATATAAAAATGGAAGGTTCCATGGATATGCCAGGTGAACAAACTCAATCACCAGGCATATTCTCACTAACTCTGCAAGAAGTTGGGCAGGAAAATATTACTATTCCAGCCGGTTCGTTTGATGCGATAAAGATTCAAGCCACTTTTAATGCCCAGATCAATGCCGATTTTCAAGGCAGCCCTGTGCCATATACCATTAACGGCTCAAGCATCCTTTGGTATGCTCCACATATTGGTTTAATCAAATCCATAGAAAATATCGATTTCAGCGGAACAGCATTTACATCCACGACCGAACTTCAAACTTACCAAATGCCCTAAACATTCATTCCGCGAACTCAACGATCAGTTTATCTCCATCATAAAAAGACCTGGCCGAGAACGGCGGATCGCCCCGCTTCAGAGAATGAATTCGTTCGAGCAGGATTGGCAGATCTTCCACAACAGGAAGGCTGGGCAGCGCCTCCAACTTCACCCATTCAACTGCTCCTTCCTCCGAGGCTTGGAGCTTGCCCTGAGCGTTTTCCCCTACTACCACAAATAAACAGATTCCGACATCTCCCGCATCTACAACCACTGTACCACACAGCCAAAGTTCCGCTGTCAGCCCCGCTTCTTCAAACAATTCCCTGCGGGCCGATGAAAGGATGTCTTCCCCACGTTCAACATGACCACCCAAACAGTTATATTTCCCCGCCCACAACCGCTTGGTAGGAGCACCCTGGATCAACAAATACTCATCCCCACGCCGGACAAAAATCGCCACGCGGGGGATGAGCATATATCTATCGTTTGTAACACCCTGATCGGTTTGCGGCATGAAACCTTATGCCACAGTAATGCTTTTATCCAAATAAACATCCTGAATTGTGTTCAGGAGTTTCACACCCTCTGGCATTGGACGTTGGAAGGCTTTACGCCCGGAAATGAGACCTTGTCCGCCTGCCCGCTTATTGATGACCGCAGTGGCAGCCGCTTCTGCAAAATCATTCTCGCCAGAAGCACCGCCACTATTGATTAAACCGGCACGTCCCATGTAACAATTCGCCACTTGGTAACGACACAGATCAATTGGGTGATCACTGGCAAGTTCGCTATACATACGTTTGTCCAATTTGCCGTAAGAGCTATCACCGGTATTC
>DAOQPR010000197.1:0-6026 GCA_035333265.1 Anaerolineales bacterium | reverse complement strand
GATGGTGAATGCCGATGGGTTGAATCCGCACCTGGTGTACACCGGCTCAGGCGATATTGTCTCGGTAGCATGGTCGCCAGATGGAGAGAAGATTGCCTATGCCATGAATATGGGCGTGCCGCAGGAGTATGAGATCTTTACGATGGATGCCAGTGGGCGGAATCATATTCGCATTTCACAGGGCTTGCAGGGCATTGGCGGCAGTGTGGATTGGTCGCCGGATGGGAGGGCGCTGTTGGTGTATGCGGGTCCGTTTGGGGATAAGGACATCTTTCAGATCGATGTGGCGACGGGCAGTTATGTGCAACTCACCGATGGTGGAAATAATGCAGGTGCATCCTATTCGCCGGACGGACGCTTTATCGTTTTCAATTCCCTGCGCAACAATGACCAGGCTGACCTTTATGTTATGAATGCAGACGGGTCGAATCAGGCGCAGTTGACCAATAACCCGGAGCCGGATTGGGGGGCGAGGTGGGTGGAATAAAGAGTAGAAAGTGGAAAGTGGAGATGTTGCAGCGGGAGAAATGTTGATGGTTGGAGGCAGGCCTGGGCGGAGTTTGAGGCGTTTTTTCAGCGTTGAATCGTTCATCTCATTTTTTGCATTCAGGAAGTTTTTTGTATATCGTTTTTGTATTGCAAAAGGCTGTGCAATAACGAATCATTAACCAGAAAATCATAATCTGCATGGCTTAAAACCTTTACATGCAGGTTGTTTGATGTATGATTGCATCCATCAATGGCGTTTTTCGCGGCTCGTCCACCGCGGGAGGCGCTGTTCATCTTTAATTCACAAAACGAAAGGTATTTATATGAATGTCCAAGCAACCAAGTTCCTATCTGTCTTCTAAGTTGGAAGGTCGCCTGAAAGCCGATAAAAGCGGAAACAGCATCTTTGCCCTCGAACCCATTAAGAAGGGCGAGTTAATTGCTGTTTTCGGCGGCGTTGTGTATGAATGGGAGACCTTTATCCACCTACCCGAACGTGAGCGCATGTTATGCCTCCAGGTTGAAGATCGTCATTTCCTGGTGCCGCGCCCCATTGGTGAGGGAGATTATGTCAATCACTCGTGCAACCCGAACGCAGGTCTTTCGGGCCAGATTGGACTCGTTGCCATGCGAGACATCCAAATCGGCGAGGAAGTTTGTTTCGATTATGCCATGAGCGATACCATGGCGTATGACGAATTCGATTGTTTATGCGGCGCCTCCACCTGCCGCGGCAAGGTGGGCGGCAACGATTGGAAGCGCCCCGAACTGCAAAAACGTTATGCCGGTTTCTTTGCGCCGCACGTTCAGCGCAAGATCGACGCCCTGAAGGCGGAACAAAAAGCCTTCGAGCGCGCAATGCGCAACGCGAAAACAGGCGCGATTGCCAAGCCGGTGGCAGCGACGATGTATAAGTAATAAAGGAGACCTGACAGGTTTTTGAAACCTGTCAGGTCTTTTCTTTATAATCAAAAATTGACGGTCACTTTGAAGTGACCTTCAATAAGTTTCACCACACAAACGGTATCAACCGATATTTGACCTTCTTTTTATATTCCACATACCCCGACAGTTCCTGTTCCAGCGCCTTCTCTTCATCCAAAATACGAAAGACAATCACGGGGATAATCACCAAAGCCGGGATGACCGCCCACCACGAGCCAAGCACCACTGGCGAGATAATGTATAAAATAATCATGCCGACATACATGGGATGCCGGACTATGCCGTACACATCGGTATCGACCACCTTTTGTCCCTGCGCCACTTCGATGACGCGCGATAGAAAACTATTGACCTGCATGGTGCGAAATACAAGCAGATAACTCAGGAACATCACCACCGCCGCAATAATCGATACCCAGGCAGGCATTTGCGACCAGCCAAAACGGATATCGAAACCCGGCAACATGTAACCCAATATAAAAAATATCCCCGAAAAATAAATGATCTTGCGCTGTTCCTTGCGCTCCTCGCGCATCTTCATACGGCGTTCGAGCAGAGTCGGGTCTCGCTTCATGAAGTAGGCCAGCACGAACAACATGGGGCTGAAAAGCACACCGATGTACATCCATGCCTGCCAGTAGGCCCATGTCCCTGCTGGGAGGAGGAAGATGAGAAGAAAGAAGATCGCTCCCCCAAACAGACGGCTGAGCAGCGTTGCCAAAAGTTTCGAGCGAGACATAACGCCTCCATTTCAGACCTGACAGGTTTCTACAACCTGTCAGGTCTCTTTTAATTTATACCTTTGGCCCGGCTTCTACAACCTCCTGCGGGGTGCCATCGGCAAACTTCGCAAAGTTTTGCTTAAAGCGCATCGCGAGGTCCTTGTAGCGGCGGTCGTATTCGTTTTGATCCGGCCAGGAGGAAGCAGGGTTTAGAACTTCATCCGGCACATCCGGGCAGGTCTTGGGGACTTCAAAGCCAAAGATGGGGTCTTTTTTAAATTCGACATGGTTCAATTTGCCATCCAAAGCCGCATTGAGCAAGGCGCGTGTGTACTTAATCGAGATGCGTTTGCCAACACCGTACGGTCCGCCCACCCAGCCGGTGTTGACCAGCCAGCAGGTCACGCCGTAGCGTTCGATCTTGTTTCTCAACAATTCCGCATATTTGGACGGGTGGTGAACCATGAAAGGTCCACCGAAGCAGGCTGAAAAGGTAATGGAGGGTTCCTTGCCAAGTCCAGCCTCCGTCCCTGCCAGTTTGGCTGTGTAGCCGGAAATAAATTGATACATCGCCTGTGGGGTTGTCAGGCGCGCAATTGGAGGCATAACTCCATTCGCATCACATGTCAGGAAGATGATGTTCTTTGGATGCCCAGCCTTTTTTTCAGGGACAGCATTTGTAATGAATTCCAAGGGATAGGAAGCACGCGTATTTTCGGTGATGGAATCGTCATTGAGGTCGATCCTGCGTGTCACAGGGTCGAACGGGACATTTTCAAGGATCGTTCCGAACATTTTGGTTGTGGCATAAATTTGCGGCTCAGCAGCTTCGGAAAGGCCGATCACTTTGGCGTAGCATCCGCCTTCATAGTTGAAAACGCCATCGTCGCTCCAGCCATGTTCATCGTCCCCGATGAGGCGGCGTTTGGGGTCGGCGGAAAGGGTCGTTTTGCCGGTTCCGCTCAAGCCGAAGAATAAGGCAACATCATTGGAATCATCCGGGCTGACATTTGCTGAACAATGCATCGACATAACACCCTGCAGAGGCAGCAGGTAGTTCAACAATGTAAAAATGGACTTTTTCATTTCGCCCGCGTACGCTGTATTGCCAATGATGGCCAGTTTGCGTTCGTAATTCAATAAGATGAAAGTTTCTCCGGAGGTGCCATCCATAGAGGGGTTGGCTTTGAAACCCGGCGCGCTTACGACTGTAAACTCCGGTACAAAACGCTTATGCTCCTCCAGGTTTTGCGGCGGAATGAACATGTTGCGGATGAACATACTGTGCCAGGCATATTCCGTTACAAACCGGATCGGCATTCGATACTTTTCGTCCGCGCCCACATACACGTCCTGTACAAAAGCGTCCTTGCTTTGATAGTAACCGAGCATGCGGGTGTATATGCTTTCAAATTTTTCGCCATCGAAAGGCTTATTATAGGTTCCCCACCAGATATTATTTTCAGAGTCAACATGCCTGACCGTAAACTTGTCATTCGCAGACCGGCCGGTATGCTTGCCAGTATGGGCTACGAATGCACCGCCCAGCGAGGTGATCCCTTCTCCGCGAAAGACTGCCTCTTCATACAAGGCTTCTGTTGAAAGATTCCAATAAGCAAGGCGCAGATTGCCAAACCCATGATTCGAAAGATTGAAATCTGCCTTGCGCGATTGCGCAATGGACTCGGCAGGGGTTTTAATATTTAGCAAATTGCCCATAAAGTAGCTCCTTATCCTCTAATCCAAGTTTTTATTTTGCCTACATCCAATCTCTGATCATTTTTTTATCACCGATATAAATTTCATTTGGAGAGGTTGCGTCCAATGCCCAACGAATACGCGCCAGCCCTTCGACCACGTCCGAAGATGAGCCTGCAAATGACAGCCGGATGTGCCCCTCCATGCCAAACTCCTTTCCGGGAACCGTCACCACCATTGCCTTCTTAAGAAGGAATTGGGAGACTTCCACTGAATTGGGATTGAAAGCGCGCAAGTCCGGCAAGGCATAAAACGTTCCGTGCGGCTCGATCAAACGCGCCCCATTGAATGATTTCATTTCCTGAACCAATATATTACGATTATTTTCGATCTGCAACCGCAACGCCTCCACCGCTGACTGTAAGCCGTTCAGCGCCCCTTCAGCCGCTGCCTGCGCAATCGGCGACACACAGGACGTGGTTTGCGCAAGGACATTGGTCATTACGCGCACCAATGCCCGTGGAGCCACAACCCAGCCGATCCGAAAGCCGGTCATCCCATAGAGCTTTGCCACCCCATTCACAACGATAATATGAGAATCTTCAAAATCCTTTTTTGCATAGCGCCAGGCAGGGATAGCCGCCGTCCCGTCAAAGGTCAGCTTGTGATAAATGTCATCGCAAATCATGAAAATGCCTTTGCGCTCACACAGGTCGACGAGTTTTTCGATCAACTCAGGCGGGTAAATAACTCCGGAAGGATTGTTCGGACTATTGACAATAATCGCCCGCGTGGAGGAAGTCACCGCCCGTTCGATCTCTTCAAAACGCGGGACGAACGTCCCATCCTCGGGAATGACGAATACTGGGACTCCCATACACATTTTCACCATTTCAGGGTAGGAAACCCAGTAAGGTGCCAGGATGATGACCTCCTCTTGTGGGTTCAGAATGGAATAGAAAATATTGAAAAGGGACTGCTTGGCGCCATTTGTGATCAGGACATTCTCCGGCGCAACCAGGCGGTCATAATTTTCCTCGGTATAACGAATGACCGCTTTTTTCATGGCAGGCAAACCATCGGGCGGGGTATATTTCACTTCCCCACTGCTCAGTCTTGCTCCCGAGGCCAGCATGGCCGCGATGGGAGTCTTGTTCTTCGGCTCACCAATTCCCAAATTGATAACAGCCTCCCCCCTTTCACGCAGATGGCGGGCTTCTTCATTGAGAGCGAGTGTAGGTGACTCGGCAATCTCACTTGCCAATTTGCTTAACTTCATGGGACTCCTTTTTAGACCCGAAAGATCTTCCCAATCTTCAGGGTCTACAGCTTAAAAATAAAATCTGGCCAGGGATTCTCTCCACTGACCAGATACACTTTTATAACCGCGGCAGATGCCACGCTGACAATGTATGTCAGCCAACCGGTTCATATTCAGATTATACCCCTATTCACAACTAATTGTCCCCGCCGGGATATTCATGGCTTGATCCCAAATTTTTTGATACTCCTGTAAATACAGGGCAGCGATCTCCGGGTTATCCAAAATGATGACATTCTCCTCGTTGTCTTCATCGGCGCTGGAGGAAAAATTAAGCGAGCCCGTGATCACAATACTATTATCGATCACGATGATCTTGTCATGCAAAAAGCTGGGGTTCCCATCCTGTCGCACCGGCAACCCTGCACACCAAGTCGTTTTCAACTCCGAACGCGGGCTGTTACTGCCAAAGGTCTCGAAAACACCCTGCACATCCACACCTGCCTGTGCCTTTGCGATCATGGCTTGCGCCAGCGGATAATCCGTGAAGCTGAAGGCGAGAAAACGGATGCTGGTTTGGGCATCATTGACAATTGCAATCACATTATCCATCGCATGATCTTCGGACGAAAAAAGCACCTGGATCGGTGTTCCATCCAATATCGCCCATTGATTGTTGACCGTGGATGGAGCCCGGCGGCCCAATTGCTCGGTCCACAACTCCTCCCATTCACGCTCGTAAATGGTTGATATTTCCGATGAACGAATCACGATGACATTATTATTCTGTTTGTAAATTCCGTTGACTGTTATATTGGTCGAACCCGTCCATGTGATCTGACGGTCGAAGATCCAGAATTTATTGTGCATCAATGCTGACCGCCCCGCATCATCCTTGACCTCGATCCCGC
>DAOQPR010000196.1:0-6036 GCA_035333265.1 Anaerolineales bacterium | reverse complement strand
CGGCGAAAAGGCCTCCGTCAGCCCGTCGGTATAAAGCAAAAGCGTATCGCCCTGCTTCAGATAGATGGTTTGCTGGGTAATATTGGGGTTACCAACAGCGCCCAGTGCAATACCAGTGCGGGTTAGTTTCTCCAACTCGCCGCTTCCCTTAACCCAAAAGGGAGGATTATGCCCCGCATTTACATATGTAAATGTCCCCGCGTCCATATCCAACTCACCGTACACAGCCGTCACAAACATGCCCTGCTGGGTATCTGGCAGCAAAAGGTCATTAACACGCCGCAAAGCATCTGAAGGCGATTTGGTTTCCAGCACAGCAGCATGGACGAGCGTACGTGTCAGCGCCATAAACAAGGCGGCAGGCATGCCCTTATCCGCAACATCTGCAATAAAAATTCCCAACTTGTTCCCGGGTAATTCGATCAGATCGTAAAAATCACCACCCACCTGGCGGGCAGTCCGCCAACGGGCAGCGATCTGCCAGTTTGGATGGGTCGGTAAAATGCTTGGAATAAAGGTCTGTTGAATTTGGCGGGCAAGTTGAACTTCAGTTTCGAGGCGTTCGCGCAGCACCATCTCCTGCTGCAAAACATCATTCTGAATTGCCAGAGCCGCCTGTTGAGCAATTCCATGAATGATCTCAATACGGCGGCCGCGGAAACGTCGGGCGTTATCACCTTCCTCGATCAATAGAATTCCGAAGATATCGCTTTTGATGGAAAGCGGGACGGCGATCAGCAAACGTTCTGCTGCCATAATATCCGCCTCACTCCACGCCTCGGGTTGTATCTCCAACCAGGACTTTGGCGCCGCTCCAGGCTGAAGCAGATGTGTGACTAAAGTATTTTGTTCCAATGCATGATCGAGAAACGGGAACGCGCCCCGGGTAACAACTTTATCGGTCATGATGCTTTCGTCTTCATCTGAAAGCCCATACTCCTGAGAGGCTTCAAGTGTCTCTCGTTCCATGTCATAACGATATAAAGTCACGCGTTTCACACCCACAAGGATCGGCATGATACGAATGATTGAGCCGAGGATTTCTTCAAGATCGTTTAGACTAACAACCGCCTGTGCTACCTGCAACAAAGCCGCCGAAGCATAGGCCTGCTCCTGAGCTGTATCGAAAAGACGTGTGTTTTCAATGGCAACCGCTGCATAATTGGCAAAGGTACCTGCAATCGCTTTTGCTTCATGCCCATATCTCCCCGATGCGTGATGGGCCAGGGTCATCAAACCCAGAGGACGGTCACCCACCCTCAATGGAGCGACGATGGAGGAATAGTTTTTCTCGAATCCCGCAGCCAGCCCGGCAGGGCCCATGGGGTCCTGCGGCAAGCGGACAAGAGGGTTATTCATCTCAAGCGCCTCGGCCATAATATAGGTAGAATCAGGGTTGACCAGGCAGGTATTTTCCAGCACGCCGCCATCGATTCCATGAACGGCTGAAAGACAAAGTTCGCCATCCTGCAAAAGCCAAATTGCAGAAACATCCACTGGCAGATTGCGGTCCAACTCAACCAGGATCAAATCGAGAACTTCATCCAACCCGGCATTGCTGGAAACCAAACCAGCAACCTCTCGCAAACTATCCGCCACCTGACGACGCCATTGTTCAGAACGGTACAGATCAGCATTTCGAATGGCGGCTGCCATGGTATCGGCAACAGCCTCGAACATTACTTTGTCATCTTCTGTAAATGCGTTCAGTTCGTCTGATTGGATATCCAACAAACCCAGTACACGTTCATTGAAAACCAGGGGGACGCAGAGTTCGGACTTTGTATTCTTCGGAGGAAGTGGTGAAGGGATGTATCGTTCATCCTTCGCAACGTCATTTGCTAGAACAGTTTTACCGTTTCGCGCAACCCAGGGCATGATCCCTTTTTCATCGTCCAGGGAAATGGTAAAGCCTTCGAGCTTTTTGCTACGTTTTCCGCTTCCGGCCTCGTACATGATCAAACGCCGATTGGGATGGACCGTGAACAAAGAAACATGCGGATACCCGAACTTTTCATTGATCAGGGCAACAGCATCGCGCATCATCTCAGATAGGTCGAGTGTGGAAGTAACACTTTTACTGACCTCAGAGACCAAGGTCAACTGGTCGGCACGGCGGCTAAGGTCACTATATAGCCGGGCGCTTTCAACGGCTCGCGCGATATTGTCGGCCAGGGCGCGGAGAATAAGCAGATCATTGGGATGAAAGGCTTTTAGCTGGTTGCTTTGCACATCCAGGACGCCTAACAAATGGTCTTCTATCTTGAGCGGGATGACAACCTCAGAACGTGTTTCTGGAAGGCTGTCGATAAAACGATAGCGTGGGTCGGCCTGCACATCGTCGCAGATGATCTCGCCGCCACATTGTGCTGCTTCACCGATCAACCCTTGCCCGATCTCCACTTCAAGCGCGATGGATGCCTTGGCTCTTCCTTTTCGTGGAGCAACCGCGCTAGACCGAAAAATAAGGGAGTTGAAATTTGGCTCCAGTGTAAAAATGGCTACGTAATAAAAATTAAATGTTTTTTGGATCAGTTGTGTCACCCGCCTGGAAAGTTCGTCCAAGTCGAGGACGTTTGCTATCTGTGAGCTGACTTCCCGCACCAGGTTAAGTTGGCGCAGGCGAAACTGCTCCACAACTGCGCGATGTGAAGCAAACAAGCTGACAGAAACGATCTGGGCAATACCTAAAATTAGGTTTTGCTCGTCGTCGGAAAATTTTGGGCCTTTTGGCCGGGTTATCTGGAGAGCTCCCAGCGTAATCCCCTGATCCTCGAGTGGAACGGCCATAAAAGTCGAGCGGGAGGCGTTGGTTTTCGTCTTCCCATTTTTTGTGATGAGCTGACCAGCCTTTACGGCTTGCTTCATTCCCTCCAAAGTTGGGTGGGCGGGAAACAGTTGGGTATTGTCCCAATCTGGAAGACGAAATATTTGTTCCTGAAGCCAAACGTCGACCTTCCCCTCAAGGAGCCGGCTTGTCATGGAGACAATTCGGTCATGCTGTGCCGTAAGAGAGTCTTCGCTCCGCAGTTGCTCGCCCAGACTGGCAAGTTGAAGCCAGTCCCAGGAAGATCGTGGTGCGGCACACATGGAGTTACACTCTCCGTTTGGTCATTGTTAGCAGGTTGCCTGCACGGGTTGTTTCGTAATTGACCTTGTCCATCAGCTTGCGCATGAGATAAACACCCAGACCACCAATTTGCCGTTCGGAAAGGTCGGACGTTAAATTGGGCTCCTTGACAGCGCTAAAATCAAAGGGCGTTCCTTTATCGAGCATGGTGATAACGATCTCCTCCCCGTTAATATCACAAGTGAGATAGATCGAGGCATTGGAGATGCCTTCATAAGCATGTTCGATAATATTGGAAGCTGCTTCGTCTGCTGCTAATTGCAGGGAATAGATGGCCTTTTCTGAAAATCCGCCGGCACGGGCAGTCTCTGCCACCAATTCGCGAATCTCGTCCAAATAGTCGAAACTGGCTGGAAATGTATAAGCTGGCATAAATAAATCAAGATGCCGCCTCACATTAAAAAAGAGACGGCAATCCTGTCTTTTAATCGAATTCCCTTCTTTAGAAGTGCCCCACTGCGGTAACCGGGTCGTCAAACATTTTGAACAGTTCAGTGAACCCAGCAAGCTCGAGCGCTTCACGAATTCGTACCGGAACGCGTGCGAGCACAACCTCACCCCGGTTATAACGTTTGCAATTTCTTTGGGCCGCGAGAAGGGCGCGGAACCCTGCACTGGACATATATTCCAATTCGTTCATATCAAGGACAATTTTAAAACGAGAACTATTGTTGGCCGTTTCGAGTGCCTTTGCAAACTGAGGAGCTGTCGCGCTGTCAACACGGCCTTTGACCGCGATCAAATCGCAATGTTTAAATTCCTGGTTAGTGATTTCCATGGGTTCTCCTTCTCAAACTGGTTATTTTTTTGAACGAACGCCGAGATTATATCACGTTCCAAAATGTCGCTTTGGTACCCATCTTTCCAGCAGGATGAGTAGAGTATGCATCCATGACTTGTGAACCAAATTTGATAAAAGTAAGACTGTTGATTTAAATCTGCCATGAGTCAATTTAGTGACATAATATCAAAATGGATTAAAATTGCGTTTATTGGATTTTCTTTGATCTATATGCCCTCCAAATCTCTCTCCAAAATGCTATGTTTGATATTCTCAAATCGTTTACAATATGAAATTGTTATCAGGAGATCATCATGATAGGTGAACAGGTATTTGTCATGCTTGTGGAGGACAATGCGGATCATGCAGAGCTTGTCATCCGGACAATGGAAAGCCACCACATTGTCACCAAAATCCAGCATTTTACCGACGGTGAAACGGCTCTGGATTATCTTTTGCGCAGAGGTTCGTATGCTGACCCGTTGGCCACGCCGCGACCACACATAATCCTTTTAGACCTGCGACTACCCAGGGTAGATGGTTTGGAGATTTTACGAATTATCAAGGAACATGAAGAGATCAAAAGTATCCCCGTGGTGATTCTGACTACTTCAGAAGCCGATAAAGATGTCAGCCACGCCTATGAGCATTATGTCAATAGCTATCTTGTTAAACCAGTTGGTTTCGAGGAATTTAGTCAACTTATGAATGATCTTGGGGTTTATTGGTTGGGCTGGAACAAACAGCCCAAATAAAAAATTTTGCACCATGCCGAATGAAATGATCCGCATTTTACTTGTAGAAGATGAAGACCCGCACGCTGAACTCATTCAGCGTGCATTCGAAGACCAAAATCCAGAAATTTACCTTCTACGCGTTAAGTCTCTAACTGAAGCCCGCGCCGCCCGATCTCAACAGGAGCCAACTCTGATCATTGCAGATTGGCGCCTGCCAGATGGTGAAAGCATGGAGTTACTTCCAAATCACCACGATCCCCTCGCAACTCCAATCATTCTTATGACAAGTTACGGCAATGAGCGCATTGCTGTGGAGGCGTTGAAATCAGGCGCGCTGGATTATGTAGTCAAATCTCCAGAATCCATGCTGGATATGCCCCACCTAGCCCAAAGAGCCTTGGAACAATGGGACGCCCGGGCAGAGCGAGTGCGGATGCAAAAGGCACTCCTTGAAAGTGAAGCGCAATTCCGCCTACTGGCTGAAAATGCCAGTGACATGATTGCCCGCTTGTCCACAGATGGGCATATGTTGTATGTCTCCCCGGCCAGTAAAAGCATCCTGGGATACACCCCCGAAGAAATGGTGGGAGCCCAAATTTTTGACTTGATCTTTGAAGAGGACAAATCAAGAATCAAGGATATTTTCAGAAGGGCACCAGTAGACACTACCTACACGGTTGCTTATCGAGCGTTACACAAAGAAGGGCATTATCTTTGGCTTGAATCTTCTGCCCGAGCCATCTTAAACAAGCAAACCGGGGAAATCACCGAAATTCAATCGGCGTCTCGTGATATCACAGAACGCAAGCGGGCAGAAGAGGCCTTACAAGTTGCACACAATCAACTCCGCGAAGCGTATGAAAAAACCATAGAAGGTTGGGTACGTGCGCTTGACCTGCGTGACCGCGAAACAGAAGGACACACGCAACGTGTTACAGAGTTAACCCTCAAGGTGGCCGCAAACCTGGGGTTCACCCAGGAGGAATTAGCCCACATCAAACGCGGCGCGCTCCTGCATGATATGGGCAAGATGGCCATTCCGGACGAAATTCTTCAAAAGCCGGGTCCCCTCAACGAATCCGAATGGGAAAAAATGCGCCAACACCCCGTTTATGCATACGATATGCTTTCGCCAATCGCCTACCTTCACCCTGCACTTGAAATTCCTTATTATCACCACGAAAGGTGGAACGGGAGTGGATATCCACACGGCCTCAAAGGCGAACAGATTCCGCTGTCGGCACGCCTATTTGCCATCATTGACGTTTGGGATGCGTTAAGAAGCGACCGCCCCTACCGCAAGCAACTGCCTCGCGAACAGGTCATTGCCTACCTTCAGGAAAAATCCGGGTCACTCTTCGACCCCAAACTGGTTGCAGTTTTCCTAT
>DAOQPR010000195.1:0-6041 GCA_035333265.1 Anaerolineales bacterium | reverse complement strand
CGGAAAAGTTTTTATCTACGACGACGATCACTACTACATGGGCGGCGTGCTGGCGGAATTACTCGCCACGAACGGTTGCAAAGTCACTTTGGTTACACCTGCTCCCACCATCTCTGCGTGGACAGAATACACCCTGGAACGCGACCGCATCTACAAACGTCTGCTGGATTTGAACGTGACCCTGCTTCCATTCCATGCTCTCGCCTCCCTCTCAGCGACGGCTGTTACTGTTGCTCATACCATCACCAACACTGAGACCGTTCTCCCCTGCGATGCCGTCGTCATGGTCACAGAGCGCATCCCCAATGACGCGCTGTATCATGACCTTAAACCCGCATTGGCAGATGGACGACTCAAATCTCTGCGCCTGATCGGCGATGCCGAGGCGCCCAATATCATTGCACAGGCAGTATTTAGCGGCCACCTTGCGGCGCGTGAGTTTGGTGAAGTGATCGACCCTGATGTGACACCCTTCAAGGTGGAGCGATGAAACAACTCTTTTCCCTATTCACCATTTCCTTAATTCTAGTGAATAGGGCATGGTAAATAGAGTCTTTCCCATGCCGTCCCCTCTCATTCTTGTCACTGGCGCAACAGGCTATATTGCCAGCCTTCTTATTCCCCAATTGCTCGAAAAAGGGTACCGCGTGCGTGTAATGGCACGCCAGCCTGAGCGGCTTCGTTCCCGGAAATGGTATTCAAAGGTCGAGTTATGTTCAGGCGATATCACGGAACCTTCCACACTCCATCCTGCATTACAAGGTGTTCAGACTGCATATTACCTGATCCATAATATGTCTTCAGGGCGCGGATACACAGATATCGAATTGAAAGGGGCTGGCAATTTTGCATCTGCTGCAGAAAAGGCAGGGATCGAACACATCATTTACCTCGGAGGACTGGCCGACCCTGAACAACATATTGCGCCGCATATGCGTTCCCGTATCGAAACAGGGAAGGTTTTGCGCCAGGGTAAGGTGCCTGTTACCGAATTTCGCGCCGGGGTCATCGTAGGTTCGGGAAGTATTTCCTTTGAAATGATCCGTTTCATGACCGAATTATTCCCTGCCATACCCAGCCCGGGTTGGATAAAAAACAGATCCCAACCGATTGCAGCTCAAAACGTCATTGATTATCTTTTGGCCGCATTAATCAACTCGAACGGCCATAACGGTGTTTTTGAAATTGGCGGCCCGGAAATTACCACCTATGGGGACCTAATGATCCGTTATGCAAAAATTCGAAATCTTAACCGGTCTTTAATATTAATACCCAGGATCCCAATCTGGTTTATGGCATTTGGAGTGGGCTTGATGACCCCGGTCCCCTATTCGATTGCCTATGCACTGATCGGCGGGCTGTCAGCCGATAGCATCGTCAAACATCCTGAAGCGCTGAAAGTCTTTCCCGAAGTTAAATTAATTGACTTCGATTCGGCAGCCAGACTCGCACTGAAGAAGACAGATCCTGAGATCATTGAAAGAGTATGGCATGACGGAGACCAGCACATCAAATCAATAAAACATGAGGGCTGTTTTATCCTTCACAAGAGCATGGTTTGCTGTGGCTCCACTGAAGGAGGGATGGAAGTAAAAAGAGGGAAAGGGATGGGAATGCGTTCCCAGCACCACACCTATGCCGGGACAATTTGGTATGAATACCGTGTGGGCATAAAGGAAAAATTATCCTATGCCACGATAATGTTCCATCCACATGGGTTACCTGGTTTCTTATATTGGTACCTTTTATATCCCATGCACCTGTGGAAATTGTCTCGTTTAATTCAAACAATTAAGAAATATAAAATAGCTTTGTAAGCCCTTGCATTGCCCTAAACTCAGGCGTTAACTTTTGCCAAACCCAGGAGCTTATATAACCACTGGTGGTACAATCATTTTATATACGGTCAGCAAGCGGCGAAGTCCGGTGTAAACCCGGCGCTGTCGCGCAACTGTGAAGTTCGATCATCGAATACTCGAACATCGATTTTCGAACCAAGCCAGGTCGCCCGCTTTTGATCGGTTCAACCACTTCTCGCGGAAAGGAGGTGGAGAACGGATCCACTCGGATTGCCTCTCCAACCTCCCCAGCATCTGCTGGGGATTTTGATTCTCATTACAAAAAGGCCTGACAGGTTTTTAAAACCTGTCAGGCCTATCACACAAGGAGAAAAAGAATGTTTCGCAAGACCCTGATCTTAACTTTACTCATCGCCCTGCTCACTGCCTGTGCGCCTCAAACCACGCCGATTGTTGATTCTGCTCCGACAGAATTGCCTGCCACCGAAGCTGTGCTGACAGAAGCTCCCACAGAGGCGCCTGCTTCAGCATCCCTCACCTTTACCGATGGCCTCGGGCGTGAAGTGACTCTCGCCGCGCCTGCGCAGCATATCGTATCGATCGCGCCGTCCAATACTGAGATCCTGTTTGCGATCGGTGCGGGAGAACAGGTGGTGGGACGTGATGAACTTTCTGATTACCCGGAAGAAGCCAAAATGGTCGAAAGCATTGGCTCTGCCTTCCAAAACCTCAATACAGAATTGATCGTTTCGTTGAAACCCGACCTTGTCCTGGCTGCCGAGATCAATACCCCGGAACAGGTCAAGCAATTGGAAGATGCCGGGCTGACGGTGTATTACCTCAACAATCCGACCACGCTCGAAGGGTTGTATGAAAACCTTGAACTCGTGGCGCAGTTGACAGGTCACGAAGAAGATGCGGCCGCTCTGGTCGAATCCCTGAAGGCTCGTGTAGCCGCCGTGGATGAAAAGATCGCACCGCTCAGTTCGCGCGTGAATGTGTTCTATCAGATCGACAGCACCGACCCGGCCAAGCCGTATACAGCGGGCAAGGGTACATTCATCACCCTGCTGATCGACCGGGCTGGCGGCTATAACATTGCCGCTGAGTTGGATGGCTATCCCCAATTAAGTCTTGAAGAGATCGTCGCCGCTGACCCGGCTTTTATCATCCTCGGTGACTCGATGTGGGGTGTTACTCCCGAACAGGTTGCCGCCCGCCCGGGTTGGGAGAACTTGAGTGCCGTTAAGAACAACAAAGTATTTCCCTTTGATGACAATCTAGTCAGCCGCCCCGGACCTCGCCTGGTGGACGGGCTGGAAGCGTTGGCGAAGTTATTACGACCTGAGTTATTCGAATAAACAAGGAGGCAGGCAGATAAACTTCTTTGTGAGTTTATCTGCCTGCTCATTCTTTCTGTGCGCCCTTTTTTACCCTCTTTCTTCTTCCTTATTGCTGCACTCATCCTGAGTCTTGCGATTGGTGCGGTGTTCATTCCGCCTGCTGATATTTTACGCGCACTGGCAGGGGTATCCAGCGATGGTGTTGTCCGCACCATTCTGTGGGATATCCGCCTGCCGCGCACAGTGTTGATCGCGTTGACAGGTATGGCGCTTGGCGGAAGCGGCGCTGCCTATCAGGGATTGTTTCGCAACCCACTGGCTGACCCTTACCTGATCGGTATCGCCTCTGGCGCCGGACTGGGCGCTGTACTTGCCATGACCGTGAAATGGTCATACTCGTTCTGGGGATTAATGGCGGTTCCGCTTTCAGCGTTCGCGGGCGCATTGTTGACCGTATCTCTGGTGTATTTCCTTGCGCGTGTTGGTCAGACAACCCCGGTCACAACCCTGATCCTGGCTGGAGTTGCCATCTCATCCTTTGCCACATCGCTGATGTCCTTCCTCATGTTGAGGTCAGATGGGGAACTACGCCGCGCAATGAGCTGGCTGATGGGCGGTGCGATCCAACTTGGTTGGACGTCTGTATTGGCAATGCTGCCATACCTCATCCTCGGTTTGGGAACGCTCATCATTCATGGACATGCGCTCAACCTGATGCAGTTCGGCGATGAACAAGCGCAGCAGCTTGGCTTGAACGTCCAGCGTTCCAAACAGATCGTACTGTTTGCTTCCTCGCTGGCAACGGCGGCGGCAGTTTCATTTGTAGGCATTGTTGGTTTTATCGGGCTGGTCGTGCCGCATATCATGCGCCTGTGGTTTGGTGGAGATTATCGCCGACTGATTCCACTCTCCATCCTCGGCGGTTCGACAGCCCTGCTGATCTCGGATGTGATTGCACGCGTGGTGATCGCGCCGCAGGAACTGCCGGTAGGGATCGTCACGGCGTTGGCTGGAGCACCGTTCTTCTTATGGATCCTGCGCCGCTCGAAGACCCAAGGATTATGGTAATCCTCAACTAAAGGAATATTATGAAAAAAGGACTCCTCATCGTGAATACGGGTGATGGAAAAGGAAAATCCACTGCCGCTTTTGGAACCGTGCTGCGCGCCTGGGGACGTGGATTTCGCATTTGTGTCATTCAATTCATCAAAGCGGAAACGGGGCAATGGGGTGAGATCAAAGCCGCCAGGAAACTCGGCATCGAATGGCTCACCACTGGCGACGGCTTCACATGGACATCCAAAGACATGGATGAAACCATCGCCCGTGCCCGTCACGGCTGGGAACTTGCCAAAGGAAAGATCGTCAGCGAAAAGTATGACTTGATCGTGCTGGACGAATTTACCTACACCCTCGCTTACAACTGGCTGAATACAAACGAAGTGCTGGAATGGCTTCGCCTCCACCGCCCCTCAAACCTGCATCTCATCATCACAGGCAGATCTGCCCCTGAGGCTTTGATCCAACGAGCCGATCTCGTAACCGAAATGGCGCTTGTAAAACATCCCTATGAGCAGGGCATTCAGGCTCAGGCGGGGATAGAGTTTTAGAAATGAGGAATGCAGAATGATGAATGATGAATTTTTTAATCGCATCCAACCGCTTGACCAGGCCGCGATGAAGGCGGTGCGTGAACGTCAAAACCAACTCACCAAGCCAGCGGGCAGTTTGGGACGGCTGGAAGAACTATCGATTCAATTGGCAGGAATTCAGCGCAAACCCATCCCGGTCATCAAGGATAAAGCCATCATCGTGATGGCGGGCGATCATGGCGTGGTTGCTGAAGGGGTGAGTGCATATCCGCAAGAAGTGACGCCGCAAATGGTATTGAATTTTCTTAACGGCGGCGCGGCGATCAATGTTTTGGCGCGGCATGTTGGCGCACGAGTCGTGGTGGTGGATATGGGTGTGGCAAGTGACATTGAATATGCAGATAAGGGCGGGGTTTCCCCGCCCTTACTTCGGCGGAGAGTTGGCTCGGGGACGGCGAATCTGGCTCAATGTCCAGCCATGAGCCGTGAACAGGCAGAAGAATCCGTTCAAAGCGGAATCGAAGTTGCCTTGGCAGAAATCTCCAAAGGCGCAGACATCCTTGGCGTGGGTGATATGGGTATTGGCAATACCACACCGTCGGCGGCAATTGCAGCATGTATTTTGGGGCGCACCCCTGAAGAGATCGTTGGGCGCGGCACGGGTGTGGACGATGTAAGCCTGTCGCGTAAGGTAAACGCAGTGAAGCGCGGGCTGAAGGTCAACAAACCTAATCCTGAAGATGGTTTGGATGTGCTTGCCAAAGTGGGCGGATTCGAAATTGGCGGGCTGGCAGGTGTGATGCTTGGTGCGGCTTCAAAGCATGTGCCGGTGATGCTGGATGGATTTATCTCCACAGCGGCGGCATTGATCGCAGTTACACTTGTCCCTGAGTGCAGGCAGTATCTCATCTCTGCGCATCGCTCGCAGGAAAAAGGACATGCAACGATGTTGGCCTGGCTTGGTTTGAAACCTTTGCTCGATCTTGATATGCGTCTTGGCGAAGGCACCGGTGCTGCGCTTGGCATTTCAATGGCAGAAGCTGCGTGTAAAATATTGAACGAAATGGCAACCTTCGGTGAAGCGGGGGTTAGTCAAGGAAGTGATATGTCATTGCGAGGAGCGTGATCTTCGCGACGAAGCAATCTCTTTATTCGCGAGGAGATTGCTTCGGGCTTCGCCGTTTGAGGCTCGCCCTCGCAATGACATGAAAAAAATATGATCTCTATTCTCGCCGCCTTTCAATTCCTCACCATCTTTCCCACCGTCATCAAGCGCATGTTCACCTCGCAAGAGATGGGGCGCGCTG
>DAOQPR010000194.1:0-6044 GCA_035333265.1 Anaerolineales bacterium | reverse complement strand
ATTCACAAAGGCAAACGTGCCTTCATCATTGGCAATGGGCCTTCACTCAAACAAACTGACCTTGCCAAACTCAGGAATGAGATCACCTTTGGGATGAATCGGTTTTACGTTGCATTCCCCGAGCTTGGCTTTCAGACCACCTATTTCGCCTCCATCAACAACCTCGTCATTGAGCAGTTCGTGGAAGATATCTCTGCGCTGACAATGCCCAAATTCCTCTCCTGGCGTTCGCATGTGTTTTTCAACGAGAAAACCTATAACGACACGACCAACTTCATTTACACATCCTACACCAGTCCAAAAATTTCACAGGATGTGCGTGGACGAGTCTGGGAAGGCGCAACCGTCACCAATTTTGCGTTGCAGATCGCCTTTCACATGGGTTTTGATAAAGTCATTCTCATCGGTGTGGATCACAACTTTACATCCAAAGGCGATGCCAACAAAACCGTCACCTCCGAAGGCGACGATCCGAATCATTTCCTGCCCAATTATTTCGGTAAAGGTGTGCGTTGGCAGTTGCCCGATCTCGACACTTCCGAGGTCGGATACCTCATGGTGCGTGAAGCTTATCGTCGTGCCGGGCGTGAAGTCATCGATGCAACCGTCGGCGGCAAACTGACCGTCTTCCCGAAAGTGGACTACACCTCACTATTTTAGATTTTCGACTTTTGATTTACGATTACGCATCACGAATTACGGATTACTCCTCACTCGTTACTCATCCCTTATGACTCCTGCGCCTCCCACCCGACCTCAAACCTGGTTTGCCCTCTTCATCCTTCTCCTCGCCCTGGGTGGACTCCTGCGACTCCTCGATCTGACCGATCCGCCATTGGACTTTCATTCCTCGCGCCAGTTACGCAACTCGCTTGTGGCGCGGGATATTTACTATGCGGCACTTCCTTCTGCCACTGAAGAACAACGCCAACAGACCTCCGAGTTTGCAGACGCGGTCGGAAAATACGAACCGCCCATCATCGAGAGCATTGTTGGCTATTCCTACTTCCTCGTTGGAGGTGAGAGCATTGCCGTTGCGCGGGTGTGGAGTACCTTGTTCTGGCTGCTCGCTGGGGTTGCACTCTTTGACCTGATGCGCCGCGTCGTCTCACCCTGGGCGGCGTTGATTGCGATGGCGTATTACTTCGTTCTGCCCTTTTCGGTGGAAGTCAGTCGCTCCTTCCAACCCGACCCGTTGATGACCTCGGCATTTGTCCTGGGAATTTATTTCCTCTATCGGTGGAGCGAATCCAATTCACCATTAATTGCGGGTCGTGTGGGAGAAAAAGAGACGTGGAAATGGGCGCTTCTCGCCGCAGTGTTCCTTGGCTTTGCAACTCTGGTCAAGATCGTCATTGCTTTTATGGCGGGCGCCGCTGCGGTTTCGCTGGTTTTGTTCACGCTTGGAAAAGATTTCTGGAAATCGAGACAAGTCTGGGTGATGGCGGTGATCATGGTTGTGCCCGCGCTTTTGTATTATGTGCTGCTCAATCAGGGACGTTCCACGGAGTATTTTTTCGCCTGGTCGTTGGCGTTGATGAAGCTCATCACCAGCACCGATTTTTATACCAAGTGGCTGGCGTTTTTGGGCGTGTTGTTTGGTCTGACAATGGTTTTCCTGGGCATTGCAGGCGCACTGATCGCTCCTTCGCGGATGCGCTGGCTGTTGGTCAGCTTATGGATCGGCTATGTGCTGTATGGACTGACGCTGCCCTTCCAGATGTATACGCATAGCTATTATCACATTCAACTGATTCCGGTTATTGTGCTGGGGCTTGCCGTCGTGTTGAATCCGCTTGCTGAAAGTGTGGCAGGCATGGGCGGAGTCCGAAGCGCAGGTTTCATCGCATTGGTGGTGGCGGTGATTTCCTATCAAGCCTATGCGGCGCGTTCGGTCCTCGTTGCAGAAAGTTTCCGGCACGAGCCAGCATTTTGGAAGGAAGTCGGCGATGCAATCCCCACGGATGGGACGACCATTGCGTTGACTCAGGATTATGGCTATCGGCTGATGCTCTATGGTTGGCGCATGGTGGATTTGTGGCCGCTTGCCACCGGCTTGAGCGAAGCCCGCAACCCCGGCAGGAATTTCGCCGAAGATTTCAGCGACCTGACCGTGGATAAGGATTACTTCCTCGTGACCGCTTTTGGGCAATTGGACAAACAACCTGATTTGAAAACGATTCTCGAAGAATATCCCATCGCCGTGGAAGGCGAGGGATATGTGATTTATGATTTGCGTTAACGTAGGGGCAGCCTTCACGGTTGCCCTTGTGCTTGTTCTTCAGGTCGACCGTACATGATATGACTCTTGTTTCCATTATTACCCCTTCATACAACCAGGCCAGCTATCTTGAGCAGACGATTCGTTCTGTGCTGGAGCAGGATTACCCGCGCATCGAGTACATTGTTATGGATGGCGCCTCCACCGATGGTAGTGTGGAGATCATTCGGAAATTCGAGAGTAGATTGGTGTATTGGGAATCGGTTAAAGACGCTGGGCAAGCGGATGCCATTAACAAGGGCTTTGCCCGCGCCACAGGCGAGATCGTTGCCTGGCTTAATTCGGATGATTATTATTTGCCTGGAACGGTCGGCAAAGCTGTAAAAATTTTTGAAGAAAATCCCGATGTGGTTTTGGTGTATGGGGATATGCTTGCCGTAGACGAGCACGGGAAAACTTTCAATACTTTGAATTACAAACAACTCACACTCGAAGATTTATTATGTTTTCAGATCATCGGGCAACCGGCTGTGTTCATGCGCCGCTCGGCATTACAAAAAGCCAGCGGGCTCAACCTCACTTTCCACTTTCTACTCGACCACCTCTTGTGGATTCAAATTGCCAAACAAGGCCGCATCCTTCACGTCGACCAAACCTGGTCTGCTGCGCGTTACCATGCCGAAGCAAAGAACGTTGCCAAAGCGGCGGAGTTTGGGCGTGAGGCGTTTCGTATTTTGGAAACGATCGCGCAGGATAAAGACCTGGCGGCTACCCTGCATAAAATAGACCGACGCGCCCATGCCTCTGCCTATCGCGTGGATGCGCGTTATCTGCTCGATGGCGGATTGCCTGGACAGGCTTTAAGTGCGTGGTTCCGCGCATTGTTCATTTATCCGCCGGTTGCGCTAAAGCGGATGAATATTTTTGTTTCGGCTGTGTTGAATGGGTTGGGCCTGGGGAAATTACGCGAGACGGTTCTACAGCAACGCAAGAAAAAATTATCGGGTTAGGTCGGCGATCGGCGGGTTGAAGATTTCAAGGATCAGCTTTGGGCTGATGCGGCCAAGCAGTTCTGCGGCAGACGAGAGCTGATTGGCTTTTCCCTTTACCTGCAAATTATTCGAAAAGAACGTGTCGATCTCGATGACACCATCTGGAAGGTGGACCCAGATCCAGTCATCGCCCTGCCTGCCAAACTGGACTTGTGGATAATGGTTCATCAGCTCGTCCAGAATTCGCTCGAATGCCTCCCTGTTCAACTCGGCAAAAATAACGAATTCATCCTGATCCATAGAACACTCCATTCATGAGTCGGGGATCGTCAGTCTTGTTTTGGAAAGCGGCTGTCCGCTGGCGTAGAAACTTTTGTTCGCGTTGACGTAATGGGGAAAGTCGACCTTCCATACATTGCGGGGGTCGTAACCGAAAAGTTCCTGATAGGCTGAATACAGGACCGGGTTTTGGGCGGCGAAGTAGTTTGGGTTGCGGAAGAACATTTCAAGATAACCGGCGGCGAACTCACCATCGTTTTGGAAGACGTAGGGATGCCCGATCGGTACCGGCTGGGTCAAATCTCCGTTTTGGCGGGCCAGGTATCGGTCCAGTTCGAGGCGTTTGCCTTCGATGAAATCCTCCCTGGCTTTGGGCTTGAAGATGTCGCCATCGCTGGCTCTCAGCCCGGGATAGAATCCTTCGGCGCGTCCCATCGCCCCTTTGCCTGCGTCGAAGTGATCGAGCATGTGCCCCAGCTCATGCAGGAACGGACACACTCCCGGCATGGCGCCATCGAAGCCCTCGTAGAGACGCGACAACACCAGTTGAATGCCTTCCCGCGAGGGGTTGTAATCTCCGCCCATCACGCCGCCATCCTGTTGAAAGGCTTCGGGCGTGGTGTAGAGTTGAAAGTGGCGCGGCGTATGCAGGAAGCGGGTGAGGATGTCTTGCCTGAAGTAAAAGACCTCGGCGATCTGACCGGCTACCAGATACCGCACCGCGTTTGGCAATTGCTCTGTAATATCTTTTTTATGCCTGCCGAACAGACGCAGGTCGAAGTTGGGATGCTCGGAGATCCACTGAACGACCTGATAAAACGACTCGACCTCCGGCTCGGGCAGGGTTTTGACGATGGGAAAATAATGGTCGAGCAGGCGCGGATTGCCTGCAACCATGAAGTCCAATGCGGGCGGCTGAGGGCGGCAACTGGCATCGGTGAGACGGTCGAATTCCTTTTTGGCTTCTGCGGTGGATTGTGGCGGGGGCATTGTTTTAATTTTTGCAGGAGGGGTTAACCCCAACAGCCGGAAGGCTATGGTTCCGACGCCGACTGTAACCAGGGCTGGCACCAGCGGCGCGCCTTGAAAGAAAATGGACGTTACCCGGAATACGGCATAGGCAATAAGAAGAAGAATCAGATATCGATACCAGTAAAGCATGGCGAACTCCTGCGGTTTGCCGCTTGTCTTTTGAAGGTCGATTTGTTTTTTAGAATAGCATAAAACGCCTTATATCTCAATCACCCTCTGGGTTGCAGTTGTATGGCGTAATTTGTTTCTGCTGGTTTATTGTCATGCTGAGCGTTAGCGAAGCATCTCTACGATTATCTCTGAGACCCTTCGCTGTCGCTCAGGCTGACATGCTTATTCGGCTGGTTCAGCATATTCATCTAATACACTGTCAGAAAGGTGCGATAAATGTTTTTCTTTTGAAATCTCAGTTACGCTTTCATAGCTGAGATACGTGCAACTTTCTGAAAGAGGACCTCTTTCTAGTAATGAAAACACAGGGCGACGCAATTCTTGAAAGACTTTCTCACGTCGTTCATCTGGGGCAACAATGTGTAGCTTTATATCCATATTCGGCTGAAGCGCCAATAAATCAGCCATTCTAAGAATCCCTGAATAGATTGAAGTAGTATGCTCAACTTCAAAAGCTCTAACAATTGAACGACCTTTGAGCCATAAAACATCAATTTGTTCAATTGTTTTCAAGGTTGTTTCGTCATAGTTTAGGGGCAGAATATCTACCAATGGTGCAAAGTCTCCCTTTAATTCACTAATAACGGCATTCCTATCATTTCTTGGTAGCCAGATTTTCAAGCCCATTTGAATGCCAATTTTTGCCAATAAGGCTTGAATTTTGATAGACTCTCTAACTTCTGATTGGGGAGTGTCTTTTTTATTTTCAGCTAAGTTGTCCTGCGGTACAGAGACTGAAATAACTTTGTCAATTCTTCTGACCTTGTGCGTTACCAGCTTTTCATATTCCTGTTCATCAATTTCGAAAATTTTCCCACTGGATGATTGTTCTAAAATTACTTGCTCCAAAAAACTTCCATCTTTGTCATCTAAGGCATTAAGACTATTTCTTAATTTTCCCGTCCAGAATGACGAATTTATATCATAACCTTTTGTGAAGGAAAGATTATTCCAAATTTGCTCATTCCTAATTGGTAGAGCCTTTTCCTTTGATAACCAAACAACAGGTTTAACTTTAAAACGAATTACAAACGGGTCATCAGCCAAATAAAAAATAGGAGAATTGTCTTTAAAATATTTACTTTCGACCTCAAGAATACCTACCCAACGCCCTAACTTTGTCATATAGCAAATTAATTTATCTCCAACCTTTATTCGGCTGGCAGCGTTTTCTTGACGAACTCTAAACCCAGAAATACCTTGGCTAGATTTTGTGAATGTTTCATAGGTCTCTGGTGAAAAAAGATTGATGTAATATGCCATTTAAGCCTCCATACTGCCATTACACTGATAATTCTCAAATTATACCCTCCCCACCTTCCAATTTTTCGCTCATAAACCTGCGTTAC
>DAOQPR010000193.1:0-6102 GCA_035333265.1 Anaerolineales bacterium | reverse complement strand
TGATTGGAAAAGGAATCTTGTCGCTGGCAGAGGCGGTTCGTGCCCGCTTGAGGATTCTGGAAGAAAAAGAAGATGAAGCGCCAGCGGCTAGACGGTAAGGAGTTAAGACATGTCTTTGCTTAGACGTATTGAACAGGGACAAAATACTGGAAGTAATAATCAACAAGGTAAGGCTGATGCTCCTCAAAGTGGGCAAAAACCCACTACTGAGGGACAACCATCAGCGGGAAGTGATGCGTCTCGTCTTTCGTCATTACAGGCCCGCCGGGTTAGTGCTCCTATTACATCGCCACAGGCTGGTTCTTATTTTGACCTGAAGTCGCGGGTACAGAATAAATTACTGGCTGAAATCGATCCTTCCATGGATGTAACCCGCACTGAGGAAGTCCGTCGAACAATTCAAAGTCTATTTGAACAGATCTTGACGGAAGAAAATATAGTTTTGTCGCGGCCTGAACGTGCCAGATTGTTCGAGCAGATTGCGGCGGAAATCCTTGGGTTTGGCCCGCTGCAATCATTACTTGAGGATGACACTATTACAGAAATCATGGTGAATGGGCCAAAGAATGTATATATCGAGCGCAAGGGTAAAGTTCACCGCGTTCCAATTACATTCGAGAGCAATGAACATGTAATGCGTATTATTGACCGAATTGTTGCGCCGTTGGGACGCCGTATTGATGAATCGAGCCCATATGTCGATGCACGCCTTCCAGATGGGTCACGTGTTAATGCTGTTATTCCACCAATCTCGCTTGTGGGTCCCGTCTTGACTATTCGTAAATTTTCAAAGAACCCAATTACTGTTGATCAAATGATCCAATTTGGTTCTGTAACTTCTGAGGCTGTTCAGTTTCTGAAAGCGTGTGTGGAAGCCAGATTAAATATTATTATTTCGGGCGGTACGGGTTCCGGAAAAACTACGCTTCTAAACGTACTTTCCAGTTTTATTCCGTCAGACGAACGTATCATTACGATCGAAAATGCCGCTGAATTACAGCTGCGCCAAGAGCACGTTGTTACATTGGAAACCCGCCCGCCAAACATTGAAGGACGTGGCGAAATCACGATCCGCGATCTCGTAGTCAATGCTCTTCGTATGCGTCCCGAGCGGATTATTGTCGGTGAATGTCGTGGCGGTGAGACATTGGATATGTTGCAGGCCATGAATACAGGCCATGATGGTTCAATGACAACTGCACATGCCAATAGTCCACGCGATGCTTTAGCCCGTATTGAGACCATGTGTTTGATGGCAGGTATGGATCTACCCATTCGAGCCATTCGTGAGCAGGTGGCCAGTGCTGTGGATGTTATTTGCCAACAAGAACGTATGCGGGATGGTACTCGTAAGGTCACTACAATTGCTGAAGTGAGCGGTATGGAAGGGGATGTCATAACCATGACCGATATCTTTATCTTTGAACAGACGGGCACCGAGAATGGCCGAATTATTGGACGTTTGCGCCCGACCGGGTTAAGACCAAAATTTATGGATAAAATTGAAGCTGCAGGTATTCATCTGCCACCGTCCATTTTTGGTATCGGTGAACGGCGTAGATATTGAAAATAATCTCTTGTGTGATTTTTTCGGAAGATAAATCATGACCTGGATCATAATCATTGGTGGTGTCGTCCTGATCATTCTCCTGACCATTGGTGTCATTGTTTCTTCGAACAGTGATCGCGCTTTGGTTGAGGAGCGTTTGAATCAGTACTTGGACGATGAACAGAATAAAGTGGACCGCGAGGCCCAAAAATATGTTCTCACAAACTGGGTCTCGAATCGGGTTGAGAAAACCTCCTTTGGCGATCGTATCGCCAGAGAACTGGCGCGGGCTGACCTAAAGTTCAAGGTTGCAGAATATATTGTTCTTAATTTTCTAAGTATTTTTTTACTGGCACTGGTGGCTTGGTTCCTTGGAAACCAACATCCAGTTTCTGCCTTAATAGGCGGAGGGATTGGTGCCTTTGCCCCCCGGTTTTATGTTGTTTCACAACAAAAAAGGCGGCTTACTAGATTTAATGACCAATTACCAGATATGCTTAACCTCATGGTAAATGGTTTGCGAGCTGGTTATTCCACAATGCAGGCTATGGAAGCGATCAGTAAGGAACTGCCTGCCCCGATCAACGATGAATTTCGCCGGGTTGTTCAGGAAATGCAGATCGGTATTCCAATGGAGACAGCATTGGATAACCTACTTCGACGCATCCCAAGTGACGATTTGGATTTTGTGGTGACGGCGATTAACGTTCAGCGTGAGGTCGGCGGTAACCTCTCTGAGATCTTGGACAGCATTTCATTTACCATTCGTGAGAGAATTCGCATTAAAGGTGAAGTTCGGGTCTTGACTGCTCAGGTGCGTACTTCTGGGACGATTCTTTCTCTGGTGCCCTTTGGCCTTGTGGTGGTTCTGTGGTTTATTAATCCTGAGTATCTTTTGTCTGTTACACAAGGCGGGCCTCTTTGTACAGCGGTCATTATTTGTGTTACTCTTGGCCTGATTATCTCAAGTTACTTTATTATGATGAAAATCGCAGATATTGAGGTGTAAAATGGGTACCATTATTGCTGTAATTGTAGGTGTGGTGATTCTTGGTGGGGTGATTCTTCTTCTAGTGGTTGGGGCAAGATTTACTCGCCAGGGCGAAGAGGATGGGGATCCTGTACTTTTCCGTTTGGCTGAGGCAACCCAACGCGGTGAAAATGTTTCACTGGAAGATATTGAACTCCAACAACCGTTCATGGAACGCGTTGTTGTTCCAATTATCCGTAGAGTTGGGGAATTCTCTGCACGCTTTACACCTGAGAAACTTTTGCAGGAAACATCTCTGAAATTGGAACTTGCAGGGAACCCTGGGCGTATTGATGCAGCTACTTTTCTTTCAACCCGTTTTGTGGGTGCCGCAATTTTTGGTGGCCTCCTACTTTTGATATCTTTCTTATCGACGCCGAGATGGCCCATTGGCCGCGTTGTTTTGCTTGTTTCCATTTTTACGGTCTTGGGGTTTTTCTTTCCTCAACTTTGGTTGCAAAGTCGCATATCCAGAAGGCAGAACGAGGTTCGAAAGGCAATGCCAGATGCCCTTGACCTTTTGACGATCTGCGTCGAGGCTGGATTGGGTTTTGAAGCGGCAATGTCTAAAGTGGCTGAGAAGTGGGAGAACGAACTATCTCTTATGTTTGGCCGTTGTATTAGGGAAATTCAGCTTGGCAAGACCCAACGGGAAGCCTTGCGTGATATGGCTGACCGTATTGGGCTTCCTGAATTAACGAGTTTTGTGGCCGCAGTCATTCAAAGCCAATTGCTGGGTGTAAGTATGGCAAAGGTGCTTCGCATCCAATCTGATCAGATGCGCTTGAAACGCCGCCAACGTGCGGAAGAGGAAGCGCATAAAGCGCCGGTGAAGATGATCCTTCCCATGGCGTTCTTAACTTTCCCTTCAATCATGATCGTTCTAATGGCCCCAGCCGGTTTTCAGATCGCAAACACATTTGGGTCTTTGGGCGGTCAATAAATAATGGTTGTTTATTGATTTTTGTTTGAGGTGGATTTGACAAATTTGAAATATGGGCTGTATCGCTCAATGTGGAGCGCTTTAGATCTATTATTTCCCCCGCAATGTGGTGGATGTAATTCGAGCGGGTCCAGATGGTGTGAAGACTGCCAAAGGCGGGTTAATGTTTTGACTGGAATATTGTGTGATGTTTGTGGTCTGCCACAGGAAGTGGCTGGTGTTTGCGCTACTTGCCGTGTTGACAGGCCACATTTTCATTCTCTTAGAGCTTGGGCTGTTTTTGAAGCTCCAATTCAAAATGCGTTGCATAAGCTGAAATATCGGCATGATATGTCCATGGGGGAGGCAATTGCGGGACAAATGAAATCATTTGTAAAAAATCTGAATTGGCATGTGGATATGATTGTGCCGGTGCCATTGGGAGTGCAGCGGTTAAGGGAAAGGGGATATAATCAAGTTGCGATGATTGCCAAGCCGCTTTCCATGGCGTTGGATTATCAGTATGCACCGGATGTTTTGATGCGCCAAAAAGAAACACGTTCGCAAGTGGGGTTGAACAAAGAAGAACGGCGAAAAAACATGCATGCGGCGTTTCGGGCCGGATCTGGGGTTAAAGACAAGACTGTTCTTATTATGGATGACGTTTCAACAACTGGATCGACCCTTTCAGCCAGCGCTGAGGCTTTATATTTTGCTGGTGCGAAGGATGTATATGCGTTGACGGTCGCGCGCGCATTGCCCCATCATGATATGAGGCATGTGTAGCGTGTTCGTGTTTGCAACTTAACAATTCGAAAAGGAGAACCATATGTCCAATAAAGTGGAAGTTCAGACACGCCAGATTCGTTTGACCGAAAGGATCGAGGAGTATGTAGCCAAGAAGGCTGGCAATCTCGATCACTACCTGCCAGCCATTGATGAGGCACGTGTGGAGTTGGCGCACTATAAAGCTGCACGTGACGCCAATGATCGAAATGTTGCCCAAATTACAGTTTTTGGCAAGGGTTTTACGCTGCGGTCGGAGGAACGATCTGATGAAGCTCTGGCAGCCTTTGATAAAGCCCTGGATAACATGCAACGCCAGATCGAACGATACAAAGGTAAAAAGTATCACGGACGTGGCGATGGCCGTTCGGCATCGGATGTAGTGGATGATGTGATTGATGAGGAGACCGGCGAACTTTCACCCCTGTTTGCAAAGCGGAAGAAATTCGTTTTGTATCCGATGACGGAAGATGAGGCGTTGGTGCAAATGAGAAACCTGGGCCACGACAATTTCTTTGTTTTTTATAATGCGGAGACGAGCAAGGTCAATGTGTTGTACCGCAGACGAAATGGAAGCTATGGGTTGATCGAACCAGAACTTGGCTAGCACCCGGATAACATGTAGGGTAAACCCCTCCGCTATTAAGTTGTTTGGGCACCAATAGAAATAAAAAGCCGGACTGAGAATATATCAGTCCGGCTTTTTTGCCGATTGGGCCGATTTGAGAATAACTTCAAATATAAAAAAGCCCATGGCCAGTACAAGCCATGCAATAATTTGCTCTTGGCGAAGGCCATTGAAGATCAGTGTGTTGTCTCCGCGAAAGGCCTGGATGAGGAGTTGGTAAGCAGCGGTTATGGTGGTGAAGACGACGAAGAAAAAGCCTGGTCGATGATTCGGCTTTAGAAACAGGAGCAGGCTCAATGTCAGGGTGGAGGCGAGTGTCTGGTAGATTTGGGTGGGGTGGCGGGTTGCACTCCACATTTCGATTCCCCAGGGAAGGTTTGTTGGTTGTCCGAAGGCTGTCCCAGCGGCAAGGTGACTTAATCCCAGCCCTATGGCAAGGACGGAGAAAAATGGAGTCAGTGCGTCTAATGTGTTCCAAAAGGTAAGTTTGTTTCGTTGGCCATAGATGATTGCTGTGATGGCAGAGACAACAATAGCGCCAAAGGGATCGAAGAGGTCTGGGTTGATGGAAACGATGCCAGACGGACTTTGGGTGAAGGCGGGTAAATTTTGGAGGATGTAGGCTATACGACCGCCAACGACGAATGCGATCAGACTATAAAAGGTGATGTTGTTAAGATCATCCTTGTTGATGCCATGTCTTTCTGAATGGCGTTCGGCCAGGGAGAGGCCAAGCCATGCTGCAATGATAAGCAGGACCATATGGCGTGGCGGCGAGAATAGATTTTGGAATATTTCGATCATGTTATTTCAAGGCCTCCTCGATGCGGGTGCGCAGGAGGGCTTCAGACATTGGGCCGCCTATGACGACTTTTGTGATGATGCCCTGGCGGTTGATGAAATAGGACGAGGGTAGTGAACGGACCTGATAGGCTCGGGTTACGTCACCGGATTCATCGAGCAGGATGGGGAAGGTGAGATTATATTTTTGGGTGAAGGGCACGATATCGAGTGGGTTATCCTGCACTGTGCTGTTGATGGCGAGTACGACAAAACCCTGATCTTTATATTCATCGTATATGGTCTGAATGGCTGGCATTTCTGAACGGCAGGGCGGGCACCAGGTTGCCCAGATGTTTACAAGTACCGCCTGGCCTTGCAGGTCGGAAAGTGTGTAGCTTTCACCG
>DAOQPR010000192.1:0-6127 GCA_035333265.1 Anaerolineales bacterium | reverse complement strand
CAATCTCTACTTACCAATTACTATTTACTCTTATGAACACTCCACTTTATAACGGCTTACTGACTACGATTATTATCTTCGGGGCTTCAGGCGACCTGACCCAGCGCAAGCTGATCCCTTCGCTGTTCAACCTCTTCCACAAACGCCGCACGCCGAAGAAATTTCAAATTTACGGATTCGGCGGAACAGCCTTTACCGACGACCAGTTCCGCGAGCATCTCTACAAAGGGATGAAAGAATTCGCCGGGTACGAATTTGCTGATGAAGATTGGAATATCTTCGCCCCCAACCTTCACTATTTGACAGGCAAATATACAGAAACAACTGATTTTCAAAAACTTGCCGATGCGCTTACGTCCTCTGAGGAAGGCGATGCAAACCGTCTCTTCTATATGGCACTGCCGCCCTCCCTCTTCCCAACCATTATCGACAACCTCAGCACCACCGGCCAACTCCACGAAAACGGCGGCTGGCGGCGCGTGGTACTCGAAAAGCCCTTTGGCACTGATCTTGCCTCTGCAGTTGAATTGAACAAACAAGTTCACAAGGCTCTCAACGAAAATCAGATCTATCGTATTGACCATTATCTCGGCAAAGAGACCGTACAAAACATCCTCTTTACCCGTTTTGCCAACACCATCTTCGAACCCATTTGGAATCGCAATTACATTGACCATGTTCAGATCACCGTATCGGAAAAGGTCGGGCTTGAACACCGCGCCGGTTTTTACGACGGGGTCGGCGTGCTGCGTGATATGTTTCAAAATCACCTTTTGCAACTGCTGACACTCGTTGCAATGGAGCCGCCTTCCTCGTTCAGCGCAAGCGCTTTGCGAAACGAAAAAGTAAAAGTCCTCAGCGCGATCCAGCCCATGTCGCCGGAACAGGTGGCGGCAAATACGGTGCGGGCACAATACAAAGGCTATCGCAGTGAAGCCAAGGTTGACCCCAAATCAACCACCCCCACCTACGCAGCCTTGCGCCTTTACATCAACAACTGGCGCTGGAAGGGTGTGCCCTTCTATCTGCGTTCGGGCAAAAATCTCGCTGAAAAGCAGACACAGATCATCATCCAGTTCAAAGAGCCGCCCACCACCATGTTCCCCATGCAGACCATGAAGCCGAACATGCTCGTGCTCTACCTCCAGCCTGATGAAGGTGTCCACTTGCGTTTTGAAGCCAAAGCTCCCGATACCGTCAATGAAACCCGTTCGGTCGATATGGAATTTCATTACGACGATGCGTTTGGCAAATCCTCCATTCCTGAATCCTACGAACGTCTCTTGCTGGATGCCCTGCAAGGCGATGCCTCCCTCTTTACCCGTGCCGATGAAGTGGAAACCGCCTGGTCGTTGATCGACCCCATCCTCCAGACTTGGGAAACGCATCAGACTCCGCCGTTGGCTGTTTACAAACCCGGCAGCTGGGGCCCCCCCGAAGGTTACGACCTGCTCGCCCGCGATGGCCGCCGCTGGCTGAACGAAGAAGCCAGCATGATGCTTGAAAAATAAAAAACAGGGCGCTTCACAAAATGAAGCGCCCTGTTTTTTTAAAGGTTACTTCAATATCAAGAAAAGATTGCTATAGTCATCCGTCCACAAGGGGACATCTGTGCTGTATCCACTTAAATCCTTTGTGTGAGATTGTACCTCGGGAATATCAAGATTTTTCTCATCCCGTGAAAACAATACCCAGTAGGAAGGATATTCACCCTTACCCGATGGCTGGCGATCCACACGCACCATACTCAAGCCAAATTCCTGCGCCAATTTCCACATGACCGGCTGCATATCCACATGCCGGTTGGAGATATTCGCAGCGATCACCCCATCAGGTGCAAGGTGCTGAAGGTAAAGCTCAAAGGCTTCTTTCGTGACAAGATGGATCGGAATGGAATCACTACTAAAAGCATCCAGGATCAATACATCAAAGTTTTGCGAGCCGCCATTCTTCAACTCGGTTTCAAGTGAAATGCGTGCATCCCCTGGAATTACCTCCAACTGTGCCGAGCTGTCCTTCATGAAAGTAAAATAATTCCCCTCGCCTTCAGCCAGACGAATAACAATATCATTGATCTCATACAAACGATATTCATCACCGGGCTGACCATAGGCCGCCAGGGTTCCCACCCCCAGCCCAAGCACACCAACCCGCATATTCTGCCCGCGTTTGGGATGATTTAAAAGCAGGAGGCCTACCCCGCTATCTTCCGTAAAATAAGTATTGGGCCGTTGAGGTTCATCCAAGTCCTGAATTCCATGAATTGTGATGCCATGCGCCATGATATGGGTATTTCCCTCCCCTTCCGTCACACGGATCACACCATAAAAATTCCGTTCAACAAGTAAACTTTCAGAGCTTTGCACATTGAATCCCAGTAAGATCATCACCACGCCTAACGGAAAAGCCAGCAAAATAGTGCGGGTCTGATAAGCAAGTTTACCCTGCCATGCAGGATATAAGCGGACGATCATGATAATTCCAGCCAGCATCCAGCCCAGGTTAAACTCCCAGTATCCGCGAAAGATAAAAGGCGCAACAAAATTAACAAAGACACCGCCCGCCGCACCACCCAAAGACACCATAAGGTAAAACGACGTCAACCAATCAGCAGATGGCCGCATTTGATAAAGTTCGCCGTGGCAGATCATACATACAATAAATAACAA
Source organism: Anaerolineales bacterium (assembly GCA_035333265.1). GTDB lineage: Bacteria > Chloroflexota > Anaerolineae > Anaerolineales > Villigracilaceae > Villigracilis. The sequence continues at coordinate 3,458 of DAOQPR010000192.1, read as the reverse complement.
CAAACAAGGGACGGAAATTTGCAAATATAAGTTACGTGCCCCGGCAACGGCAAAGACCCAAAGATACGCAAGACTGGCAAGCGCAAACAACAATGCAAACAAACGGCGGTCATACCAACGGGCGTCAGAAAATGCCAGAATGAAGGTAAGTAGATAAATTGCAAGCGGAAGCACCCATAAAAATGGAATAGCCGCCACTTCCTGTGTGATCTGGTTGGTAACAGCCAGAAGGAAGAGCGAAGCGGTTCCGCTCAAACATAACCACAGCAGATATATGGATGTGGATGGTTTTGATTCTTTCGTAGCCGCCTCAACAAGGCGTTCATCGCGCAAACGAAAAACGATCAGAATCGAGACAAAAGCAAACAGGACAAAGCCTATTGTCCAAGCCCAGCCCTGCTGTTGAAGGAGCAAATTCGGTTCCACCAAAACAGGGTAGGCAAGCAGACCAAGCAAAGATCCGACATTTGACAAGGCATATAACCGTGTATAAGAGAAGCCAGGCTGCAAGCGGCTGAACCAGGCTTGCATTAACGGGCCATTCGATGCAAGGGCAAAATATGGCAGACCCACTGCTACACTCAAAATCATAAAAATGTTCACAACGGGGAAACTTACGTCGGCAGGTCTTAAATCAGCGGAGGGAGTGATCGGGGAGCGCCACACAGCCCCAAGTACGGCAAGAAGCGCAACCGCCAATACCAGCAGACCTGTATGAATCCAACGCTGTCTAGTTTGTTTTACCAGCCAGTAAGCATAAGCATATCCCCCGGTAAGGAGGACTTGAAAAAACAGCATAGCCGTTGACCATACGGCGGGCGTCCCACCAAACCAGGGCAAAATAAATTTACCGATCATAGGCTGGATTTGGAATAAGAGAAATGCCGATAGAAATATATTGACTGCGAATAAAAACATACTGAAACTCCTCAGAAAATGCTCTCGCGATTATAACGCACGCATTTTCATGAAAAATTTTCCGTCCTTGCAACCAATTTACAAAAAGCACGTAATTAACCTGAGAAGTTTTCCAAAACCTGCCGTCAATCATACAAAGGATGACCAATATGAAATTTACAAAAGTTATAATTCCACTTCTGCTGGCTTTATCGATTGCAGCCTGCGGTGCCGGAACCGCCACTCCGGAAGCGACTCCGATCCCTACTGTAGTAGCAGACGATACCATTATTGCTGAGGGGAATCTTGAACCGATCAAGTTTACAGAATTATCGTTAAATGGCAGCGGGCTTGTGACTGACGTTCTCGTAAAAGAAGGTGATACAGTAACAGCCGGGGGGGTGATCGCAAATATCACCTCGGACGAAACGCAAACGCTGGAAGATGCCCAAGCCGCCGCCGCACAGGAATTGACAGCAGCCTACAAGGAATTCCGTGATGCCCAAAGCAGACTCGATGATTTTGATATTCCCACCCGTTTCAACGATATGACACCCACGGAAGCCATCGCCGATTCCCTTGTGAAGCTCGATACAGCCCGTACAGATTTTGAGCCCTTCAAGCATTTGGATGACAAACTAGTCAATTATGCGGAACCCAAAGTGGACACCTCCGAAATGAGTCCAGAAGAGTTGGAGGCTCATTATGCCATGTTGGAAGAGCATAAATATGATAACGATCGTCCTGTGACCGGAGAAGCCAGAGCAAAGAAAAAGGCGCTGGATGAGGCCTGGGAAATCTACCGCATCGCCATCCGCTGGCTTGAATTGGAAACGAATTTTCAGAACGCACAGGTGCGACTTAACAATGCCCAGACGGACTATGACGCCTTGTACACCACCGAATTTTCACAAGATACAGCAGCTTTACGCGCCATGCTAGCCAATGCCGAATTACGCGCACCTCATGCCGGAGTTATCACTGACCTTAACCTCAAAGTTAGTGAATATGCCACAGCCGGTCAACCTGTATTGACAATTGCAGATACTTCAAAGTGGCTGGTTAAAACCACTGACCTAACTGAAGTTGATGTAGTAAATATCGAGGAAGGTCAGCCGGTCACTGTCAAGTTGGATGCCCTCTCCGGCACAGAATTCAAGGGAAATGTCCTTTCGATCAGCCAGAATTATTCTGAAAACCAGGGTGACATTGTCTACGAAGTGACCATCCTGTTGACCGACATTGATCCATTAATGCGCTGGGGCATGACCGCAGTGGTGACGTTCGAATAAGATGAATGGCGGGATTTGATCCCGCCATTCATAAATGGATATTATTTATGGCTATTTCATTCTTCAAACCCAAAGCGAATGAAAATGAAGCGGATGACCGCTCCATCATAGACCTGCGCAATGTGAACAAATTCTACAAGACGGCAGTCGGCGATTATCAGGCACTCAAAGATGTGGACCTGAAGATCGAAGCAGGCGAGTTCGTCAGCATTATCGGTAAATCAGGCAGCGGCAAAACCACTCTGTTAAATATGATCACCGGCATCGACCGGCCGTCGAATGGCGAGGTGTGGGTCAATGGGACGGGTGTACATGGGCTAAATGAGAACCGCATGGCCCGCTGGCGTGGAAAAAATCTCGGGATTGTCTTTCAATTTTTTCAACTTCTGCCAATGATCTCCGTCATTGAGAACATCATGCTGCCCATGGATTTTTGCCGGACGTACCCAATGAATGAACGCCGCAAACGTGCCATGGATCTGCTGGAGTTGGTTGAACTTGCAGATCACGCACACAAACTTCCCACAGCGCTCTCCGGCGGGCAGCAACAACGTGTAGCGATTGCGCGGGCGCTGGCAAATGATCCACCTGTTGTGATTGCCGATGAGCCGACTGGTAATCTCGACTCAAAGACCGCCGAGTCTGTCTTTGCCCTTTTTAATGACCTTGTGGCGAAAGGCAAGACGATCATCATCGTTACCCATGATAGCGGCCTGGCAAAACGCACACATCGCACAGCCTTGATCGCTGACGGCGAGATCGTCAATGAATACGTGGCCAAGGCCATGCCAACCCTCACCCACACACAACTTTTACAGGCAACCAAATTTGCGAAGAAGCTGAATTTTGAAGCCGGAGCCATGATCCTTTCAGAAGGCGCAAATGCAGATACGTTCTACATCGTCACAGAAGGAACCGTGGAAGTGATTTTGCCCAGGCCCAATCAATCGGATGTGGTTGCGCTTCAACTCGGACCTGGAAAAGTGTTCGGCGAAATGGAATTTTTCCACGAGAAAAAACATCGCGCCTCCATTCGCGCCTCAGAAGCAGGGCCGGTGGAAGCGCTCGCCATCGGTTACGGACAACTGTCAGAATTGCTGGAACAGTCCGAAGTCACGCGTGAGGCGTTGCAACAGATGGCAAACAAACATAACGGTGAGAATCTATCCTGGCGGGGAGTCTCGTCATGATCAGCAGTCGTTGGAAAAAGGTCTGGGCTGATTTTTGGAGCAATCGCGGGCGAACATTCCTGACGATCATTACCATTGC
>DAOQPR010000191.1:0-6157 GCA_035333265.1 Anaerolineales bacterium | reverse complement strand
GAGAAAACGGCCAACCTGCGCATCTTTGAAGATGAACAAGGCAAGACCAATCTCTCCATATTGGATGTGAAAGGCGAGGCGATTGTCGTCTCACAGTTCACGCTCTACGCCGACAGCCGCAAAGGACGCCGTCCCTCCTTCATTGATGCAGCCCTGCCCGATGTCGCCGAGCCGCTCGTGAATCGCTTTGTCGAGCTGCTGCGTTCACACGGCGTGCCCACCCAAACCGGAAAATTCGGAGCGCACATGGAAGTTGAAATTCATAACGATGGTCCCGTCACCATTTGGCTGGAAAAATAACTCATGCATAGAAAACCGAACGCTATTCAACGTCTACTCCATCGTTTTCTGATGCTTCGCCCGGTTACAGCAATGCTGGCGCGCTTGCTGTATCGAGCCGATAATGCATTGATCAAACTTTCAGGCGGCAAATATACAGTGACCGAGATCGTCGGCCTGCCCATCATCCAACTCACCACCGTGGGGGCAAAGACCGGCCAACCGCGCACCATGCCTCTCGTCAGCCTGCCGGATGGAGAGAAGATCGCGTTGATTGCTTCCAACTTCGGTCAAAAACACAACCCCGGCTGGTATTACAACCTCAAGGCCCATCCCACCTGCACGGTTTTCGTTAATGGGCGCAGCCTTCAATATGTTGCCCGTGAAGTTTTCGATGAAGAACGCGCTCATTATTGGAACATGGCCGTTTCCTATTATGCAGGCTATGAAAAATACAAGGAACGTGCCTCCCATCGGCACATCCCGGTGATGTTGCTCGAGCCCGCCAAATAATTGCCAAGATTAGAATTTCATGATAAATTAGGCGCGAAGATGCAAGTAGGTTTTCGTTGTGGAAGGAGAAAGGCAACGGCTCATACTACCGCGGTGAGCCGTTTATTTTACCGCCCGATGAAAGACAACCTGCGTCACCTAAATTTTTTTTATTTGCTTAGGAGGCAAACATGGCTGAACGTATCGTCGGTACGGTAAAGTGGTTCAACACCCAGAAGGGCTACGGCTTTCTTGCTCGTGATGGCGGCCCAGATGTCTTTGTCCACTTCTCCGCCATTCGTGGTGATGGCTTCAAGAATCTTGCTGAAGGCCAACGGGTTGAATTCACCATCGAAAAAGGTCCCAAGGGCCTGCAAGCCGCGGATGTAGTAATTCTCTAATCCGAATCAACCAAAAAGAGTCTCGTCGCAAGACGGGACTCTTTTTTATTTTGACTGGACTGCTGAAGTTCTACTTCAGGATATAAACCCCGCCTCTTTCGGGACCCAAAGCTGGGCATCTGTTTCCACGGCCATTGCCCCCGCCTTGAGCATTGACTCCACATCCGTCGCCGACCAGACGCCGCCGGAGCCGATCATCGGCAGGCCGATCATCGCCGCCGAACGAACGACATCCAATGCGCGCGGAAATAACGATTGCCCATACATTCTTCCGGTGATCAAATTCCCGGCCTTGTCATACACAGCCCCGCGCGGAGACGCCAAACTAACCGCACTTGCGCCTTCCTCCATTAAACGCGGACCTAACGTCAACACCTGCTCATGGGGGAGCGCAAAAATCAGCGGAACTTCACCCAGGCACATTTCCAAATTCATCAGAATGATGTCGTCTGATAGAAGCGGCGCAAACCCAAGTTGAACCGCCATCACATTCTCCACGCCTTCCAGTTCGCGCACCATGGATTGAGTTTCCTCCGGCCGGTCTGCCATCAAATGGACGATGATGGGCAGGTCGGCGCGATTCCACTTGGCGGCATATTTTTTCAGTACCGCATGGAATCCGGGATTCGGCAGGCCGGTGTGAAGGAGGAATCCGCCGGGGAATTCGACCAAAGCCGGATGGGAAGTCGGCAGGCGTGGGCGGCGCGAGATCGGGTTGGTCACAAACGCGCCGAATTTCAGACCTCCGAGGTTTTCAAAACCTCGGAGGTCTGGAGCGAATCCCAACGACCCCGCTGCATTGATGAGAGGTTTGCTAAAATACAGGTCGCGCTTCATTGTTCGAATTTAACACTGCGGACGCCAGCCTGCAAGGCAGCCTTTTCGAAGATGCCAAATTGATATCCGCTTAGGATCTCATACAGTTGTTCCACACCATGAAAGATAACATCTGGCTTGGACGGTAGAAGTCTTTTTCCAAGCATTCTTCCAAAACCGTATTCAAGCAGCAATTGCAGTAAATAGAAGTGATCGGTATAGGGCTCTTTGGGTTTGAAAAGGTCTGCGAAATGGGCGTTTGGAATTTCCACCCGGTCGCCAATGGCAACGGGGGTAACCTCATTGCCCTCCAAAAGATAATGGATGCATGCTTCCAGATGAAGTTCCTGACCTTCGTATTGGAAGACAAAATGTTCGCGTGTGATATGAACATGGATTGTTGGTGAAAAAATCATCTCATTTTCTCCAGTTTTTTTCGATTAATGTGCTTCAAAGTAAAATGCCAGATTGTAATTATTATGATAAAAACAAATGCAAAAAATAAAGGATTGTCCCCCTTATAACTAATAAACCATTCCGACCAGGTTGGCAGAGGTTTTGGCAGGCTTTCCTTGGTACTATCTATCCAGACCAAACGATTTCCGTGTGTCCAAATTTTCCCATAATCTAAATGAGCCCTTTGATAATTTAAGAATGTGTTGGATGAATAACTTGAATTGAATTCATTGTAAGTCACAAGTGGTTTGGCTATTGCGCCCCATTTTGCTTCGAACACGCTCATTACGCCATACCCTGGACTCATGAGCCAAACCCTTTCATTTGAGTCAACGATCAAGTTGCTATACAGAAATCCTTCAATCTCATTTTTGATTTTTGTGCGTGAAATTTGACCGTTATGTATTTTTTGTAAAGTGATTTCAGTAGGATCCTCCTTTTTAAGATATAAAAGATAATAGCTATTGTCAGGGCCATACGTGAAGCTATATAAATGTAAGTCTTCTATTGTTGGGATATTCGCAAATATTATTTGCCAGTTTCCGTTTTTGTGTTCAAAGATTGTATTTGATGCAAATAAATATAGCTTTCCATCATTTGTATTCGAAATAAGAATGGGACTATTATTAAGTTCAAGATTTGATGGCGGGGGAATGTTTTCTATTGTTTTCTGTCCCGCTTTGTAATGTGCCAGAAAAGTATGTTCATCAAATAGAGGGAACCACCAAATTTCATTATGCGTATATGCAATATTGTTTTTCAATAATGGGATGTTGAAATTATCTGAAAATTCTAATTTTTCCCATCCTCCTGAATTTAACTGAATAATGCTTTTGTATGAAAAAATGGTTGGGTTTCCCATTTCGTCTATGATAATTAATACCTGCGAATAGGTATCAGTTTCGTCAATAATAGGGAGGTCTAGGGTTTGTATTTCTCTTTGCGTCGTATGGTGTTCGAGTCTTGTATTGCCATTTAATCCTTGTACTGCAACCCACACAGAATTGTCCGGTTGAATGGAAAACCCAGTAACTTTTTCGTCTAACCCCCATTTGTATATATTCCACCCAACTGGAATAACATTGAAAAGATTGTTTCCAAACAGGCCTAGGAGGAAAACACTAAGAATAAAATAATTTCCAAACGAGTAAATAAATTCCAACCTTCTAGATGTTGCAAAATGATATCTCAGCTGATTCTCGTCGAAGGACTTCTCAGGCAGATTTGCTTTTAATACCCAAATAACCTGTGAAATGCCTCCCTCTATTGCATGGATGTGAATGTCTAATCGATCACCTTCTCCATAAATACTTAATATTCCAGGCCATTTGTAGCTTACTTTTTCAATTTTACTTATTTGAATTGACTTTCTGTTTACGATTGGAGAACGTGGAACAGTCTCATTTATTATTCCTTCTTCAAATTTGATTTGATAAATGATTTGATTGGCTGTTTGGAGGTAATGTAACCACAACGATATTCCTATAATAGTTAATGTTAATATCCCCATCCCAAGGCGGCCGTTTTTAATAAAATCTTCTCCCCGATCTGCGATTTGCCATAGGAAGAAAAGGTAATAGATACTCAGTATGAGCATAATTACAAAGATTAAAATGGGTAAAATGTTTTGAGAGCGTTTGATTTTGAGGTAATTCATAATTCCTCCTTGTTTTGATTTACAAAAAGTTTATCAGGAACAATATTATGCAGCCATTACAAAATATCCGTGTGCTTGACCTTAGCCGTGTGTTGGCAGGTCCTTATTGTACGATGGTTCTCGGCGACCTGGGAGCGGAGGTCATTAAGGTGGAGCCGCCCGAAGGTGACGAGACACGTGGTTGGGGGCCGCCGTTTGCAGGCGGAGAGAGCGCCTATTATTTGTGTGTCAACCGTAATAAGCGCGGCGTGGTAGTAAATTTGAAAACAGACGAGGGCCGAAATATTCTGCGTGAACTTGCCCTGCAAAGTGATGTGCTGGTGGAGAATTTTCGCCCCGGTACTTTGAAAAAGTTTGGCTTGGATTTTGAAACGCTTCATGACCTTAACCCGCGGCTGGTCTATTGTTCCATTTCGGGCTTTGGTCAAACCGGAAGCTTGCGCGATAAACCCGGCTACGATTTCATGATTCAGGCCATGGGCGGGGTGATGAGCATCACCGGCGAACCTGAGGGCGAACCAATGAAGGTCGGGGTGGCAGTGGCAGACCTGTTTGCGGGGCAGAATGCAGTCATTGCGATTTTGGCGGCGTTGCAGGCGCGAACGTTTACGGGCGAAGGTCAATATATTGACATTGCCTTATTCGACTCGGAACTTGGCTGGCTGGCGAATGTGGCAAGCAATTTCTTAATTTCAGGCAAAAACCCAAAGCGCTATGGCAATGCTCATGCCAACATTGTGCCCTATCAAAGTTTTCAGGCAAGTGATGGTTGGTTTGTGGTGGCAGTGGGGAATGACAAGCAGTTTGAAGCGTTTTGCCGGGTGCTTGGCAGGCCTGAGTTTTCAGCGGATGAACGCTTCTCAACCAACTCCGGGCGGGTACAAAATCGGGAGATATTAATTCCCTTGCTCAAACCGATCTTCCTTGAAAGAACAGTAAGCGAATGGCTTGCGCTGATCGGCGATCAATTTCCCTGCGGACCGATCAACGACTTTAAGCAGGTATTTGCCATGCCGCATGTAAAGGAAAGGGAAATGTTGGTCGAGATGGAACATCCCACCATTGGGCAGTTGCCTCTGGTCGGCTCGCCGCTGAAGATGAGCGGAACACGCGTCGAATACCGTCTCCCTCCGCCGTTGATGGGGCAACATACAAAGGAGATTTTGAGAGAAGTCCTCGGCTATTCAGATGAAAAGGTGGATGCGTTGGTAGAGCGCGGGTGTATCCGATAAAAAGAGACAGTCCCTTGTGAGGGGACTGTCTTGTCTCATTATGTGACGTGGTACATCGTTATCAGCGTAGTCTACTGTTTGGCGTGCATGACCCGTTGTCGCTGAGTCAGATGCGCGTTGCGGGCCGGGGTGAATGTTAAGCGGTTTGGGTGAGACCCATGACTTGCAGCATTTCATCGTTGCTGCCGAACTTGAATTCTTCAAGCCCGCGTTTTCTGGCTTCTTCGGCTTCGGCAACTTCCAGCCGTTTGATATCTTCCTTGGTAACGATCGGTTTGGACAGGGATTTGATCCGCTCTGCCACGGCTTCGGGGCTGGCGTTTGCCGGGGTTTTGGTTGCCAGATATTGCAGAACTGCCTTGGCTGCATTTGTGCCATCGCGGCGGGCATACCCAACCAGGCCTTCACTTGCCTTGCGCGACCAGCCGCCAACGAAGACCCCCTCTGTGGTGGTTTCATACGAAATGCCTTCCACAGCAAACTTGGGTTCTTTGTTCTTAATGAATTCGCCCCATTCTGTCGGCAGACCAAAATTGGCATCCACCTGGTCGCCGATGGCGAAGATGACCGTATCCACGTCCAGTATATGCTTCAGGCCGGTGCCTTTGGCGCTGGTCTTGCCATCTTTTTCCGTGAGAATGTTCTCTTCCACTTCGAGCTTGGTAAGCTGGCCGTTCTCGCCGATCATTCCGGTGGGCGAGGCGAGGAAATCAAATTTGAACTTCGCATTTTTGGTTTTTGGGTCTGCTTTGGCAAGCGCCTCCAAAATTTTCTGGCGGCCGATTTGCGGGTCCTGTTGGATCGCGTCCAATGCGGGCTGAACG
>DAOQPR010000190.1:0-6167 GCA_035333265.1 Anaerolineales bacterium | reverse complement strand
GGCGGTGCCAACCTTAACGAGGAAAATGGGAATCAACAGCATAAGTGAAGCCATCTTCATCTCGTATGCTTCGATCTTTTTACCGAGATATTCGGGGGTGCGTCCCACCATCAAACCAGAGATGAAAACCGCCACGATGATGAACGCCAACATGCCATACAGCCCTGAGCCAACACCACCAAAGATGATCTCGCCCAATTGCATGAGGAACATAGGTATCATGCCACCCAACGGCATATAAGAGTCATGCATGGAATTAACCGAGCCGTTCGAGGCGGCTGTGGTCACCGTAGCCCAAAGCGCGGAGTTGACAATCCCAAAGCGGGCTTCCTTGCCTTCCATATTGCCGCCTGGGTTGATGTCGGTCTGTACTTGATCCACGCCCATGGCGGTCAAGGCTGGGTTTCCGCTTTGTTCCGCCCAAACTGCTACGGAAAGGAACGCAACCAGAATGATCGTCATTACAGCGAGGGTCGCCCAGCCCTGGCGCGTATCCCCAACCATGACGCCAAAGGTGTAGCACAACGCGCCAGAGATCACGAGGATGGATAACATCTCAATGAAATTCGAGAACGGAGTCGCATTCTCGAACGGATGCGCCGAGTTCACATTGAAGAATCCGCCGCCGTTCGTGCCAAGCTGTTTGATGGCGATCTGCGAAGCGGCAGGACCAACTGCCAATATCTGTTCGGTGACTACATTGCCGTTGGCGTCCACAGTGGGCTGTAATAGGGTCGTAGTCTTGTATGGGTCGAACGTTTGCACAACACCTTGTGAAACGAGAGCAAGCGACATCACGATGGAAAGCGGCAAGAGGATGTAAAGAGTGGTGCGGGTCAAGTCCGCCCAGAAGTTACCGAGACCTTTGGAGTTGTGCCGGACAATTCCGCGGATTAAGGCGATCAATACCGCCATGCCGGTCGCGGCAGAGACAAAGTTCTGCACGGTCATGCCCAGCATCTGTGAGAGATAGCTCATGGTCACTTCGCCGCCGTAGCCCTGCCAGTTTGTATTTGAAGCAAAGCTGATCGCCGTATTCCAGGAGGAATCAGGCGTCACCGCGCCAAATCCCATTGGGTTTAGAGGCAGGATGGCTTGAAGTCTCTGTAATGCATATACAGCCAACAAGCCGAAAGCATTGAACAGCATGACCGCAATGGCATATGTTTTCCAGTTCATTTCCTCTTCAGGTTTGACGCCTGAAAGGCGATAAATGAGCCGTTCCACGGGCGCAAGCACACGGGTAAGAAAGGTCGGTTTACCTTCATAGATTTTCGCCATAAACGAACCGAGCGGCTTTGCGAGTGCGATCAACGCCACAAGGTAAAACGCAAGTTGAATCCAGCTATAGATGTTCATCCGAACCACTCCGGTTTAAGCAGTGCCAGGACCAGGTAAACGAACAAAACCAGGGTAATAATGCCCGTGATAGCGTAGAGAATGCTCATTGTTTTTCCTCCATCAACCGCTCACAGACTTTAATGAAACCCAAGGTCAATGCAAAAAACAGGATGGTTAATCCAAGATACAAAATGTCACTCATATTCATGTCTCCGTTTCAACCTTAGTGTATGAAATCTGCGGTCAAGTTGGGGGCAAGAATCAAAAGAAATAGGTCAAGGAAATATCAAGAATTGTTTGGATTTTGACGGACGATCAAAGCTTATTTCCCACTTTTTGTTGATTTTGATATTGTTTCGGAAGAATTTAGAAAAGAAAATCCCCTGCTTTCGCAGGGGATCAAGTGGGGTCTACCGGTTAATCCCGCTTCCAGACCTGAACACGGTTACGCCCCAAATTTTTGGAGAGATACATTGCCTGGTCAGCACGATCCATCAAGACGTCCAGGTTTCTACAAGTCTCATCCAAAGTGGCGACTCCCACGCTGATAGTTACAGCCAGGTTTTTCCCACTTTTCTGTACGTCATCCACAATAAATTCCAGTTCTTCGTGAAAGTTTCTGTCTTCGATCAGCTTTCTCAGTCTGGATGCAACTTCCAAAGCATGGTCAAGTGAAGTATCAGGAAGGGCCAGGGCAAATTCTTCCCCACCTAACCTTCCGAAAATATCGTAGGCACGCAGTGAATTCCTGCATGCCTCGGCGATCTGGATCAGTACACTATCGCCTATTTTGTGTCCATAAATATCGTTGAATTTCTTAAAATCATCCACGTCCAGCATAATGATCGAAAAAGGCCGGTGGTCTTTCTCTGCCATTTCGAATTCCTTTTCCGCAAGTTCAAAGAAACGGCGACGGTTGAGAGTTTTGGTCAATGCGTCAGTATTTGCTAATTTTTGGATCGATTCAAACAGGCGGGCATTTTCGATTGCAATGGCAGCATGTGACGCCAATAATTCCAGCAAGTACAGGTCATCCTGTGTGTAAGCATTGGGCTTATAGGATTGCGCCGATACCATTCCATAAATGGTGCCATGTAGAATCATTGGAACAGCCAGAATGGAGCGGGTCAGGTCTTCATCATGGGAACCATATAACTCGAACTGGATCCCGCTCCGGTCGATCTCTTCCAATGTGTTGAGAAGCAGGGCTTCTTTTTTACGAATGATCTCGCCAGCCAATCCGTGGTCGGCAAAGTAACGATTGGTATAGATCCGCTTATGTGGATACTCAACCGCGTAAATGGGCACAACTTCATGATGATCACTATCGTATCCGTCAATGACAAAATCATCGCATGGCATGACTTGGATGACAGTCTCAAAGACCACCTGGCAGACCCTTTCTCCATCCAAACTGGCATTGATCGCATTCACAGCCCGCTGTAATGTTTTTAACCGTTCAACAAATTCTCCCAGAGCCTCCTGCGCCCAAATTCGCTCAAGCGCCCCTGCACAATGACTGGCCAGATTTTTCAATGACGCAAGCTGCATCTCAGCATAGGCGTTGACTTTATAGCTTTGAATGGAAAGCACACCAATGGTACGGGTGTTGCTTTGAACAGGGACGAACATTTGGGAGAGGGTGCGTTTTGTGCGGTCTCCAAACGAAGAAGTGGGAGCTACATCGAAATAACCTTCGTAGAACGACATAAACCCACCCTGTTGGATTGCTTTCAACATGTTATCGCTGGGCTTGTTTGGCATGGCATTAGTTTGCTCGACATGCTGCCCATCAATGGTGTCGATGGTCAACAACGGACGCGGAATACCACCGTTTGCCGGGTCGTAGAGAATGAGATAGGCGGCATCCCAGCCTATCAGCATGTCGGCAGCGTTTAGAATGATCTTTGCCGCAGTTTTTGCATCCGTCGTGGAAGCCAGATCACGCCCCAAAATGGCAAAGATATTCGTTTCACCGCTGGCATTATCATTCATGGTCGCCATGTTGAGTTAATCCAACGAGTCTCTTTGTCGCACTGCTTCATATGTCACCAAGGCAGTTGAAACTGAGACATTCAATGAGTTGACCTTACCCAGCATTGGGATCTTGACGAGCACATCAGAGTTTTGCAGCCAGAAATCACTTAATCCTTCATCCTCTGTGCCGACGGCCACGGCAATGGATCTGGAAAGGTCAACATCCGTATACAAGGTTTGAGCGGAAGGTGTTGCAGCTACGATCCGCATCCCGCGTGACCTGAGCCAGCTTAGCGCATTTGAAGAATCAACCTCGACGACGGGGACTGCAAAAACCGCTCCACGGCTGGCGCGGATGACATTGGGATTCCAAACATCCACACGCGGGTCGCAGACAAGCAACGCATCGACATGGGCGGCATCGGCTGTACGTAGAATTGCACCCAGGTTGCCAGGTTTTTCAACAGATTCTGCCACAATCACGAAGGGATTCTGCGGCAGGGTCAGATCATCCAGACTGAATTTTGGCATGGGGAAAAGCCCAAGCCAGCCATCGGGGTTTTCGCGATATGAAATTTTTTGAAAGACGGGGCGGCTTACCGTTAATGTTTCAGCGTTGGAAACGGCCAAAGGTTGGCTGACAAGTTCGGGCGCAGTGAGAAGCGTTTGGGGTTTAAATCCGCATGCCAGGGCCAGGGTTAACTCATCGTAGCCTTCGACCAGGATTAATCCATCCCTTTGCCTTTGTTTTTTATCCTCACGAAGTTTTACAATGTGTTTAATGCGCGGGTTTTGCAGGCTGACAATATCCACTTATTTCACCAACAATAAACATGCGGATTGATGGGTCTTGCTCAGGGATGTAAAAGGCGGGTCGCTAAGTTTGCAAGATTCAATGGCAACCGGGCAGCGCGGATGGAAACGGCAGCCCGTTGGGATATTGATGGGGTTGGGTGTTTCTCCCTGCAGAATGGTTCGTTCGTGCCGCAAGCGCGGGTTGGGCACGGGGATGACGGAGAGGAGAGCCTTGGTATATGGGTGTTGGGGTTTTTCGAGAACCTCGAGCATGGTGCCAATTTCTACAATGCGGCCCAGATACATGACGGCCACACGGTCGGCAAAAAATCCGACCGACCCCAGATCGTGTGTGATGAAGATGACAGCGATCTGGCGCTTAATGCGCAGGTCTGCCAGAAGGTTAATGACTTCAGCGCGGATGGAAACATCGAGCATTGAGACGGGTTCGTCGGCTATGATGATTTCAGGTTCAAGCACCAGTGCGGCAGCAATGACCACACGTTGGCGTTGGCCGCCTGAAAGCTCATGGGGGTAGCGATCCATGTAAACTTCAGCAGGTTTTAACCCGGCGTCTTCCATCGCCTTCTTAACTTTTTCATCCCGTTCTTGTGAAGCGTGCATTCCATGGACAAATAACGGCTCAGTAACGATCTCTCGGATCGTTTGAGTTGGATTGAGCGATTCATAGGGGTCCTGAAAAACCATTTGAATCTTATTCCGCAGGCTTTTTCGCTGTGTATCGTTTAGATGGGTAATATCCTGGTTCTCAAAAATTACCCGCCCATCGGTTGGTTCTTCCAAACCCATTAACAACAGAGCCAGGGTGGATTTACCGCAACCGCTCTCGCCCACCAGCGCGATGACTTCACTACGGTGCAGGGTAAAGCTGACGCCATCGACAGCATGAACAAGGTTTTTGGCGCTCGAGAACAATCCCGGCCGGCCCGCCTCAAAATATTTTTTCAAGCCGTTAACTTCAAGAAATTTTTCAGCGCTCATTTCGATGCCTCAAGAAGGTGGCAACTTGCCAAGTGGTCATTTTGCTCCACAGAACGAACGATCGGCTGTTCCATCGAACAACGATCAAATGCCGCCGGGCAGCGTGGTGCAAAGCGGCAGCCAGCGGGAAGAGCATCCAAACGCGGCGGGTAGCCTGGGATGGATGAAAGTTTTTTCTTGGGTTTTGTTAGATCGGGAAATGCCTTGAGTAATTCCTGGGTATATGGATGCCTGGGATTGTTGTAGATCACATCGACATTGGCGTATTCAGCGGTTACACCGCCATACATGACAAGCACCTTGTCACAAAGCTCTGCCACCACGCCAAGGTCATGAGTGACAAAGATCACCGCCAGCCCAAGCTTTTTACGCAATGCATCCAACAACTCCAGTATCTGAGCCTGGATCATTACATCCAGCGCTGTGGTGGGCTCATCGGCGATCACAATTTGAGGATCGCAAGCCAGAGCCATTGCGATCATTGCGCGCTGACGCATCCCGCCAGAATATTGGTGCGGAAATCCGTCTCGTTGCGAGGCTGCGATCCCTACAAGTTCAAGCAATTCGGAGACTCGCGCCGTTGCCTGCTCGCGCGAATAATTTGGGTGCTGCCTAAATATGGCTTCTGCAATTTGATCACCCACAGTGCGCACGGGGTTAAGCGCATTCATGGCGCCCTGAAAAATGATGGAAATACCGCTCCAGCGCAGAGTATTCATTTCCTCTTCTGTAAGCAAAGTTAAGTCTTTACCATTGAAGAATACATTTCCATTCACTACCTGCCCCGCCGCAGGCAGCAGCTTCAACAAAGCCAGCATTAGGGTGGTCTTACCGCAGCCGCTTTCCCCCACCAGGCCAAGGAGTTCTCCTTTATTTAATTGAAAGCTGACATTTTCCACAGCCCGAGCAGGAGGCTTGCCCTCACTGGTTACATAGTTTATGGATAAATTCCGCACCTCAAGCAAGGCTGGGGTTGCTGCTGGCATGGAGGACTCCAACGCCTCATTTCGAACAACAGGCCTGCCCGGCATTAAGTGATGTGTATCCAGCCG
>DAOQPR010000189.1:0-6191 GCA_035333265.1 Anaerolineales bacterium | reverse complement strand
AACGCATCAGCGGACAGGTGCGAATTGCCCTGCAAGTGCCGGACCTGCAAGCCGCGATGGAGCGATTGCTTGCCAACGGCGCGACTCTCGTTCACCCGCCTGTCACAACTCCCTGGGGCGACTACAACGTCCGCCTGCAAGACCCGGATGGCATGCAGGTCACATTATTTCAGACGGCCAAATAAAATGCTCACGATCTCGGGAACAAATGAATGGAAAGCTGCACATCCCGGCGCAGTGATCGGCTTCCTGGAAGTCTCCGCTGTGGAGAACAACCACGCCTCCTCCGCCCTTTTGGCTGCCCGCCAACGAGAGACCGAATCTCGTCTGCGGGCTATGTACAAGGACTTTTCCCGGTCGGACTTTCTCTCCCTTCCCGCGATGGCGGCTTATCAGAAGTATTACAAAAAATTTAGCAAGACCTATCACGTTTTGCTGCAACTTGAATCAATCGTCTTGAAAGGCAAAAGCCTGCCGAACGTTTCACCGTTGGTCGATGCCAACTTCACCGCCGAGGTCGAGACTCTCGCCCTGACCGCCGGGCATGACGTTGCCAAGCTCAACGGCCCCATCCTCATGGATGTGGCTCGAGCGGGCGACCAGTTCACGCAAATGGGCGGGGCGGTTAAAAATATCCTCGTGGGCGACATGGTCATGCGCGATTCACAAGGCTTGTGCTGTTCGATCATCCACGGGCAGGATGCCCGCTCCCCGATCACTGCCGAAACGACGCACGCGCTCTATGTGGTGTACGCCCCTGCCGAGGTCGCGTTGGAGGCGGTCGAGTCTCAACTTCAAAAGATCGAGGATAATATCCGGCTTTTTTCTCCAACGGCTGTCACCGAACAGTGCCGCTTGCTGTCTGCATAACATTAAAATCTAACACTCCTCTTACGCCATGTAGACATTCTGCCGATGCGGGCTTTGTTATAATGACCCACATTGGTAGGGCCGACTTAAGTCGGCTTTACAGGAGTTCCCCTTATGATGCGATTTGACCGTTTTACTGAGAGAGCCCAGGAAGCCGCCCAGCGTGCCGCAGAGATTATCCAGCGTTATGGGCATAATCAAATTGATACTGAACACATCCTGCTGGCACTGATCGAACAGCCCGGCGGGGTCATTCCCCAGATTTTGGAAAAACTGAATGTCAGCGCCCAGGCGTTGACGGAACGGCTGGATGCCACCCTGCGCGCCAGCCCCAAGGCCAACATCTTCGGCGGCGGAGCGGGACAGATCTTCATCACCCCGCGTGTCAAGCGGATCATTGACCTTGCCAACGAAGAAGCCAACCGTCTGAAAGACGAATATATTTCGACAGAACATATCTTTTTGGCGATCCTCACTGAACGCAATACACCTGCCGCGCGCATTTTGGAATCCGCCGGGTTGACGCGTGACCGTGTCTACGATGCCATTCAAGACCTGCGCGGCGGTCAGCGTGTGACCGACCCACAGGCCGAGACGAAATACCGTACCCTTGAAAAATATTCACGCGACCTGACACAGCTTGCCCGTGAAGGCAAGCTTGACCCGGTCATTGGGCGCGATAACGAAATTTTGCGCCTGATCCAGATCCTTTCACGCCGTACAAAGAACAACCCTGTGCTCATCGGTGAAGCAGGCGTTGGTAAAACGGCTATTGCTGAAGGTCTTGCACAAAAGATCGCAACCAACGATGTGCCTGAAATTCTTTCAGGTAAGAAAGTGGTGGCGCTTGATCTTGGTGCGATGATTGCCGGATCCAGATTCCGCGGCGAGTTTGAAGAACGCCTCAAAGCGGTGATGGAAGAGGTTCAACGCGCCAAGGGCGATGTGATCTTGATGATCGACGAGTTGCATACCGTCGTCGGAGCAGGAGCAGCCCAGGGTGCGATGGATGCGAGCAATATGCTCAAACCTGCCCTGGCTCGCGGCGAACTTCAGACCATTGGCGCGACAACGTTGGATGAGTTCCACAAGCATATCGAAAAGGATGCTGCGCTTGAGCGTCGTTTTGCTCCCATCTATGTGGAAGAACCCAGCGTGGAAGATACCATCAAGATGCTGCATGGATTGCGTGACCGTTACGAGGCGCATCACAAAGTGCGCTTCTCAGACGAGGCCCTGTCTGCTGCCGCCCATCTGGCCGACCGCTATGTGACGGATCGCCACCTGCCCGATAAAGCCATCGACTTGATGGATGAGGCTGCGGCGAAGTTGCGTGTGGCTCTGTATTCCATGCCGCCCGACCTCAAAGCCTTGAAGACCGAAATTGATAAACTTTCCGCCGAGGAAGAACAGGCAGGCCTGGAACGTGATTATGAACGCGCAGCTCAAAAGAAAGCCGAGCGCCTGCGTTTGGATCAGGAATACAACAGTAAGCGCGATCAATGGGAAGCCGAACATCACCTCGACGAAGTTGTGGATGTGAACGACATTGCCGCCGTTGTACATCAGTGGACGGGCATCCCCGTAACGCAGATGTTGGAAACGGAATCTGAAAAGCTTCTGCATATGGAAGCGCGCCTGCATGAACGCATCATCGGTCAGGAGGAAGCCATTCATGCCGTGTCAGATGCCATTCGCCGGGCACGCTCCGGGTTGAAAGATCCGGCCCGCCCAATTGGTTCGTTCATCTTCATCGGTCCCTCTGGTGTGGGCAAAACCGAGCTTGCCAAAGCCCTGGCCTGGTTCATGTTCGATGATGAAGATGCGCTGGTGCGAGTGGATATGTCCGAGTATCGCGAACAGCACACTGTCAGCCGCCTCTTCGGCGCGCCTCCTGGATATGTTGGCTACGAAGAGGGAGGTCAACTCACCGAAGCGGTCCGCCGCAGACCGTATCGTGTGGTGCTCTTCGATGAGATCGAAAAAGCGCATCCCGAAGTGTGGAACGCCCTGCTCCAAATTTTGGATGATGGGCGACTCACCGATGGTCAGGGCAATATTGTGGATTTCCGCAATACGGTTCTCATCATGACCTCGAACCTGGGCACTGAATACGTGAGGAAGGGCGGCACGTTGGGCTTTTTATCTGGCAAGGCAGAGCCCTCCGAACGCGAAGCCCACGATAAGATTGACAAGGCGCTCAAGGCGGCCTTCCGTCCCGAGTTCATCAACCGTATCGATGAGATCATCATGTTCTCACCGCTCTCGGTCGAAGAGATGGAACACATCGTCATTCTGCAGATGAAAGAAGTGCAAGACCGCCTCAATGACCACAATATCACTGTCCAGCTTACGGATGCCGCCCGCTCATGGCTGGCAAAGGAAGGCTACGACCCGGCCTTTGGTGCGCGTCCGCTGCGCAGGGCGATCCAGAAATATGTGGAAAGTCCGCTCTCCGTGGAGTTGCTGGCAGGCAAGTTCAAAGACGGCGCCGAAGTGGTCGTGGATGTAGACGAGAAGGAAAACAAGATCGTCTTCCAAACTTCAGCCGCAACAAGGAAGAAAAAATCCAAGCAGGAAGTGGAAGCGTAAAAGACAAGGACGCCCTCGATGAAGATCGAGGGCGTCCTTGTCTCCCCAGAATGTCCTAATCCGTTTTTCAGATGAGCGGGGTATGATGGGACAATCTTTTTTTACAGATCAGAGGATTTTCAATGGACAATGTAGATAACAATTCAAGCAAAGGGATCACAGGTGTGGTTGTAGGGATAGCCGTTGTGCTTTGCTGTTTATGCCTTGCGCTCGCCGGGGCGGCAGGCTATGCCTTTTATCAATTTTCAGAAGAGGTTGCAAATACCGATCCCTCAATATTTGCAGACCCGATATTGCCTGACCTGCCAGCGGATGGGTCGCCCACTGTACAACCGGAGATCTCCCGCCCGCCGGTGGATGAATCCCTTAACGAGACCCGTGATACATTGGAAACCACCATTGTGCCGGAAAATGACCCACGTGTCTTGGCCTGCCGCCTGGATGGCAAATGCGATGTGCCCGAAGTGATGGCAACCTCGGCCGCGCCGCGTTCTTTGGGCGAGAAGGAAAATTTCTGGGTACATGACCTGGACACGAATATCAATAACGAAGTACAGGCCACGTTGAAATACATCACTCCGCATGTCTATTTTTGGGTGCAGGATGGCGTGGATGTAAAGGACAGCGAAGTAAAAGCGCTGGTCGATACATTCGAGGAAAAAATGTATCCCACCAATCGCGAGTTCTTTGGTAGTGAGTGGTCACCTGGCATTGATGGCGATGAACATATCTATATTCTATATTCGCGCGGACTGGGCTTTTCGGTGGCAGGCTATTTCTCCTCCTCCGATTCAACCCATCCACTCATTCAGGAATATTCCAATGCGCATGAGATGTTTCTGTTCAATGCCGATAACACTCCGCTGGGCGGCGATTACGCCTACTCGGTGCTGGCGCACGAATTCCAGCACATGATCCATTGGTATAACGATCTCAATGAAACCTCATGGTTGAACGAAGGTTCGTCTGAATTGGCGGTACATATCAATGGCTATCAAACCGGCGGCTTTGATTGGATGTATATCTCTGAGCCTGATTTGCAATTGAACGACTGGCCCAACGATCAGAATGCCACATCACCGCATTATGGCGCGGGTTTCCTTTTCATGACCTACTTCCTCGACCGCTTTGGGGAGGAGGCTACCCAACTGCTCGTGAAAGACCCTGCCAACGGCATGGATAGTGTCGATGATGTGCTGCGAGAAACCGGTGCAACCGATCCCGTGACCGGTCAACCCATCACAGCCGATGCCTTCTTTATGGATTGGGCTGTCACCAATTTCCTGCTCGATAAATCCATGGGTGATGGGCGCTATGTCTATAACAATTACGGCAGTGCGCAACGTGCCTCTGCGACAGAGACGATCTATAACTGCCCGCAGGAACCGCTCTCGCGCACAGTGCATCAATACGGTGTGGACTACATTGCCATCGAATGCCCCGGCGATTACACGATAAACTTCACCGGCTCCACCGTGACCCGGCTCCTGCCTGCTGATCCCTATTCCGGGGACTACGCCTTTTGGTCGAACAAGGGCGATGAGTCTGATATGACGTTGACACACGAATTTGATTTTACGAATGTCAGTGGTCCGATCGAGTTTTCGTATCGCACATGGTATGACATCGAAACCGATTGGGATTATGTCTATGTGCTGGCCTCGGAGAATGGCGAAACCTGGGATATTTTGCTTACCCCTTCCGGCACAGATACCGACCCAAGCGGCAATTCCTATGGCTGGGGATACACCGGTGTCAGTGGCGATTGGATCGAAGAGAAGCTCGATCTTTCGAAATATGCCGGAAAGAAAATCTCCATTCGGTTTGAATACATCACCGATGCGGCGGTAAATGGAGAAGGCTTCATGGTGGATGATGTCCGGGTGGATGCGGCAGGCTACAGCTCCGATTTTGAAGCGGATGATGGCGGCTGGGTGGCAGAGGGTTTCGCGCGAGTCCAGAATGTGCTTCCGCAGACCTTCGGTTTATCCCTTATCTTGAGCGGTGATTCAAGTGTGACAATGATCCCGCTATCCGCCGACCAGACGGCTGAGATTCCCATCTCGTTGGCTTCTGGCGAGACGGCTTATCTGGTTGTCTCAGGCACGACGCGTTTCACCCGCGAACTGGCTTCTTATCAGATCGAAATCCGATAAATATGCAGCGCCGCCTTCAAAAAGAAGGCGGCGCTTTCTTTCAAAACTGCAATTTTCACGCGGAGTATCCTGACTTATAATTTCGCCAGTTTACTATGACCGAGACCAGAGGACAATTACCAAAACGAAAGACCATTGCAGTGCTTGGCGCACAATTAAGCCGTGTGTGGGGCGGAGAGTTCATGGCGGGTGTTTTGAATGCGGCCCGGGCAAACGACGTCAATGTTGTATTTTTTATGGGTGGAAAGCCTGCTGCCATTGGGAACCCATTGGCGCTTGATCGGTCATATGGGTTTTATGATCTGGTTAAACCCCAGCAGTTGGACGGCATCCTGATCGCTGCTGATGTGGTGCATGGGCTTTCTCAACAGGAAGTTCAGGAGTTTTGCCAGTTCTTTGCGCCTTTGCCAATGGCTTCCTTTGCCATTCAGGCGCAGGGTGTTTCATCGGTCATTGCAGATAATTATGGCGGGATGCGTGCCATTGTTAAGCACTTAATTGAAGAACATAAATTTCAACGGATCGCCTTTATACGCGGACCGGAGGGGCAGATCGAGGCGGAACAGCGTTATA
>DAOQPR010000188.1:0-6198 GCA_035333265.1 Anaerolineales bacterium | reverse complement strand
TGGCAGGAAAACCTCAAGAATCGTTGAGAGGGATACGTATTATTGCATTTTAAGAATGTTTGGCATATAAATGCGCTGTTTGTTATTTCAATTCTTAAGGAGAAAGCTATGGATCGGGAAAAGGCTGAGGAGTTTGTGGTTCGAGAGTTGGGAAAACATCACAACCGTAATGAGATCATTGTAACCTTGTGTGAAAAGATGAAAATCAACTGGAAGGATGCCGAGAAGCTCGTCCGCGAAATTGAGATGCAAAATGAGCGCAAAATCCTTGTCCGGCAAAGCCCAATTACCCTTGCTGTGGGCGTGATAACATTTTTCATTGGGCTGCTCCTGCTTTTCAATGGAGGGGTATATTTTATGAATCTAGCCGAACAGCAGCAAAGCGAGGCGTACGTTTCCCTGGTTCTGAGCTTGAGATATGCCTATATTCAGATCGGTGAAGTTGTGACCGGGTTGGGAATGGTTATTGGCGGCTCGATCGGGTCGTTGCGGGCCATGGTTAAGTTGATGAAGTAGGGCCGATTTGTTGTTGCGATAAAAGGATCGTGCGGGTCATGTCAATTGGCATGACCTTTTTTATCCTGGGCGGTCATTTTATGGGGTAAACACCCCAAAGGGAGGAAAAAGCATGGGGAGGATCACACAGGCTTCGGGGTCGAATGGAGGCGGGGAGTTGGGGTCAAGATGGGGGATGCCACGAATTTACTTTCCTTTGATGAAGTTATATCCTAAGGGCAGAAAGAAAGGAGAATAACATGAACGGCTCAGAGATCGTCATCCTGCTTTTTGTTATTCGCATCGTGATCCCATTTGTGGTTTTGATGTTGCTGGGAGAGTTGGTTCGCCGAAATGAAGTCCATTACTGGCTGAAATCGTGAGGTTGCCATGAACTTTGAATCTGTACTTGCCCTATTGATCGGCCTGTCCATCCGCCTGCTCCTCCCCCTGGGGTTGACTGGGTTGGTGGTGTTCTGGCTGCATAAATTGGATATACGCTGGCAAAAGGAAGCTGAAAAAGAACGTGACCTGCTCATTAAAGACGGAGACCCATGCTGGAAAGAACAGGGTCTCTCTGTGGATGAGATCAAGGCCCTCGCGACTGCAAGTGGAAAACCCTGCTGGCAGATCCATCGTCTGTCGAATGGTTATCTACGTGAGGCCTGCCTTGACTGTGAAGTGTTCCTGAAGGCGCCCATTCCCGTGCCAGCATCCAGCCATTCAAGCGCCCGCGCATAATCGTTAATTAGGAGATGCCCCCATGTTTTCACGTTTTGAAAAATTTCTAATTGCCCTAATGGTTGCTCTGGTATTTTCCGGGGCTGCCATTTTAGCTGCTTCTGCCCAAGATGAAACTCCGCCGCCGCCCGAGTTTGAGGAAAAAACCTGCGCCGACTGTCACGAAGATGTTCAAATGAGCTGGCAAAATGGGCCGCATAGCAACGCCACCTCCGACCCGATCTTCGTCAAAGCCTGGGAAGAACAGGGCAAGCCTGGGGCCTGCCTCACTTGTCATGTAACCGGTTACGACGAAGCCAGCGGTACCTGGGCAGAGGATGGGGTCACCTGCGCTGCCTGTCATACCGACACAGGCAACGACCATCCAATGACAACCATGAGTGTGGATGCCACCCCCAATACCTGCGGCTCCTGCCACACCGATACCCGTTTTGGGTTGAAGGATTGGGAAGGCAGCACCCATTATGAAGTAGGCATGGACTGCTCATCCTGCCATGAAGCGCACAATGCCTCATTGAAGATCACCATCAACCTAAAGAATCAATCAGTTGCCAATGATGCGTCACAATTGTGTATCAGTTGTCATGAAGATGCCAGCATGAACTTCCCATACTCTGTACACAGCCAGCAGGGTGTGACCTGCATCGACTGCCATCTGGAACATATTGAGAATCCCAGCGATGTCCATCAGGTTGCAGATCATTCCTTCAAGGCCAGCATTCAGACCTGTAATTCCTGCCATGCCGAACAAATGCACGCCAATGGTGAAGCAACCGCCACCGAGGAAGCCGCTCCAGCAGCAGCCGTCGTTCCGACCCCGACCCAGGCAGTTGTAGCCAGCACTGTTGATACACCCAACATTACCCCACAACCAGCTCCTGTTTCGCCGCTTGGATACGCCGGCATTACTGCCCTGGTTGGCATTGCCGCCGGTATGTTACTGGCTCCCTGGCTTGAGCGTGGATATCGCCTGGTATTAAAGAAATCCGAGGAGGTTCGCCATGACGGAAAATAAATTAAATCGCCGTGATTTCATCAAGCTCTCAGCAATTGGAGTTGCCGTCGCAGCCGGTGCGCGCTTGATCAGTGAAGCGGAAGCCTCAGGAGGCGCGAAAGGTGAACACCAATGGGTCATGGTCATTGACCAGTCCAAATGCACAGGCTGTAATCAATGCGATCAGGTCTGCCATGCCAATAATGACATCAACCCCGATCTAAGCTGGAACAAGGTTGTGGAAGCCGGAAAAATTAACGACCAAACCGTTTACCTTCCACGTCCCTGTATGCAATGCGAGAACGCGCCGTGTGTGGAGGTTTGTCCAGTGGGCGCAAGTTACTATCGTGATGACGGCATTGTGATGATGGATTACGACAAGTGCATTGGCTGCCGCTACTGCATGGTAGCCTGCCCGTACGATGCCCGCGTCTTCAACTGGGAAGCTTTTACAGGTGAGAATCCCGCCGTACCCGAATGGGGTGAGCCGGATGTAGAGCGCCGCCCACGCGGCGTACCGGAGAAATGCTCCTTCTGCTACAACCGCATCGACCGCGGCCTGTCACAAGGACTCAAACCGGGTATCGATGCCGCTGCGTCTCCCGCTTGTGTTGCAGCCTGCCCAACCGGTGCGCGCATCTTTGGCGATTTGAACGACCCGAACTCCAATGTCAGTCTGGCTTTGAAGAGCCACCCCACCTATCGCCTGCGCGAAAACCTGGGCACCAAACCACGCGTGTACTATATTCCGGCTACAGAAGAAACCATGCTGGAGGGATGACATGAAAACCATCATTAAGACTATTCGCGAAAATATCTTTACCCCCTGGGGAATTTGGCTCAGCTTTCTCGGTCTGGTATTGCTCTCGGCTCTGACAGGCGGGATAATGGTCTTCTGGAAAGGACTGGTCATTACCAACCTGACCAACCTCGTTCCCTGGGGACTGTGGATCACCATTGACCTATCCTCCATTGCAGTAGCGGCAGGCGCCTTCAGCATGTGCGCCATTGTCTACCTCTTTGGTTTCAAGCGCTACGAACCCATCGCCCGCACAGCAACTTTCGTCGGCTTCACTGGTTACAGCATGGCTATGATGGCGCTGCTCCTCGATATTGGCCGCCCAGACCGCTTCTGGAAATCCTTTGTCTACTGGAACACCCACTCCCTGCTCTGGGAAGTGACCATGTGCGTCGGCCTATACTTCACCGTATTGCTTCTCGAAGTCATGCCCATCGTAGCTTCTTTCGACTGGCTGCGCAAAAAATTCCCCGGCCTTGCCCATAAAATGGAGCACCTGCATCACTACGCCCCGGTGCTTGCCATCTTCGGTCTGGGACTCTCCAGCCTGCATCAATCCTCATTAGGCGCGGTATATGGTGTCATCAAGGCCCGCCCAATCTGGTACCGGCCTGAAATGTCAGTCATGTTCATGTTCACGGCCATCCTTGGTGGCATCGCACTGACCTTATTCGCCTCCATGCTGGCCGCCCGTCTCACATCCAAAGCCAAAGTTAACGATATCTTGATCGAACGCGCCTCCCAGG
Source organism: Anaerolineales bacterium (assembly GCA_035333265.1). Lineage (GTDB taxonomy): Bacteria > Chloroflexota > Anaerolineae > Anaerolineales > Villigracilaceae > Villigracilis. The sequence goes on along the minus strand of DAOQPR010000188.1, from coordinate 2,423 downwards.
TTCTTGGCTACATGATGATCGCCTACCTCTACTGGCGCTTCTGGGACTGGCTCGCTCAAACCTACACCTACGAACCTGGAAGAACCGAAGGATTTGAACTCCTGACCCAGGGCCCTCTCTCCTTCAATTTCTGGATCGGCGAAATGCTGGTTGGCGCGCTTCTTCCTACCATTTTGCTGCTCTACCGACCCACACGTTTATCTCCCTTCTGGCGGATGCTTGCCTTCGCCATGATCGTGGGCGGCGTGGTGGCCTTCCGTTTCGACACCAACATCGTTGGCTTCCTGGCAGTCATCTCGTACCTGCCCGGTGAAGCGCTCGTACAATACACCAGTTACACCCCCTCCCTCGTGGAATGGGTCACCGGTTCGGGCATCATCGCCTTTGGCCTGCTGGCATTTTCCATCGGTGTCAAATACCTGCGTGTGGTAGATCATCGCGTCACCAATGAAGAACGAGAAGTGGTAAATGTCAAAGTAGGCGAAACGGTTAGTAATCTCTAACAGTTCCCGTATAAAATCAGTAGAAAAACGAGTCGTCTGACCGACGGCTCGTTTTGTATTTACACCTTCTCCTTTTACGAAAGTGGACGTATGACCCAGAAGTTCTACCTCAGAAACAGCCATGCCCATCCGAGGTAGAGCCTTTGGAACCCATTACATCCCTTTGAATCCCTTCGTAAGAGAACAAATGTGAGATCTCCCCACACCACGTTACAACTGAACATACTATCAAGGCCCTTGGCAAGGCGGTGCGTTCTATAAAGTCCTCGACGCTACCAAAGGAATAAAAAAACAGGCCGGGTGTATGGCACCCGGTCTGTTTTTTAACTTGGAACCTGGCTCTTGAATTACTTCAGAGCTTCCAGAGCTGCGTCGAGCAAAGCATTGACGTAGCCAGGATTGTGGGCGCCAAAGCTGGCGTCTTCTTCAAGTGTGCCGTACACATAGAGGGCGGCAGCGGGACCCGGGTCAAGCAGGACGGGGGAACCATCTGCATTCTTTGCAACTGGCACGCCATCTTTATCAAGCATACCCTTGGCAGTCAAAGCATCCTTAAGAGCCTGATACTTCTCTTCAAAGGCGGTTTCGTTTCCATTAATATTCAGGTCAGTGGCATCAGAGTGACACTCAACACAAGTTTCGATTCTGGGTTCAAACGAGTGGTTTCCTGCAGAGCCCAGGTGGCAACCGACACAAGTATTTTCAACCTTGGAATAATGGGGGGATTCCTTGCCTTCGACGCCAAGAATTGCATTGACATCCAAAACACCCAACATGACATCACCCTGAACGCTCAGGTGGCTGTTGAAGCGAACGCTGGAGGCGTATTTGTCGGGGATGACATTACCATCTTTATCCTTGGCAACAAAATTGGCCAGGTAGCGGCGAGCCTGATGGCAGTTCACACAGAGGTTACCAGCGCCGCCATCAAAGGTTGCGCCACTAACGACCATGCTTACAGCCGCATCAGTTTCAAGGGCCCAATCGTCCTCGGTGTAGGTGGTATGAATCTGATGGCAGGTGCGGCAATCCTGATGAGTCGGATTGGCATCGCCTGATTCAAGTTGGGTAAAGTTCTGACCAGCCTTAATCGCCTCGCTAAAAGCAGCGCCAGAGTGGCAGAATGCACAGCTCTTGTTGCCGCCTTCTTCGTAAAAGGCTGTTCCCTGACCATGCAGGGATTCCTGCCAATTCGCGCGTTTGCTGGAGATGAGGGCCGTATCGTTGTGACATTGAGTACAAGTCAAATCAGCAACGGTCATGGCAGGGCCGGCGGGGCCTTCGGGGCCTTGGGCGCCAGCAGGACCGGCAGGGCCGGGTTCGCCTTGCGGGCCGGCGCAAGCAGCGAACAATAAGGCAGCTGCGAGCATTAATCCGGCTAGAATAAGGGTTTTCTTGGTGGACATTCTTTGCATTTCTCCTTTTTAGTGATTTGCGTATTAATCTATATTCCTATTAGTTTTAACGAATTTGTACCTCCTTGAAACATTAAGACTGTAATTTGTCTTATTAATCTCCCTTTTATTTTAATATGGGATTTTTTTCACACTAAGAACGGATGTCACCTCCTATATCAGACGAATGTAATCTACTTTACTGATTAATTTAGACCATCCTATCCTCAAATTAGATAGGTATGAGAAAGGTACATCTAATAATCATAGATATCCTGCATATCATTTTCAATGGATATGCAGGATCCTACTGCCATACAGTACATCCCTGATTTAATTTTCAGGAGCGCCGTTATTGATCCAATCAATCACATGATTGAGCTCTGCAGAAGAAAAATTGGAGAAATGATCCTGTGACTGGATTTGGATTAAGAGACTGCCCGCGGCATCGCCAGGTTGAATAACGGCTCCATCTTCTCCACCCCTGATTGCCGCATTAAAAGTGGATAGATCCAACCCCTTCGGC
>DAOQPR010000187.1:0-6235 GCA_035333265.1 Anaerolineales bacterium | reverse complement strand
GCCGGTTTGGGCGATAATTGTCCCAGCGTAAAGGAGGTAATACAGAATGAAAACCAATAAAACCATCATCACTATTCTAAGCATAGTGCTTTTCCTTACCGCCTGCCAGAGCCAGCAAGTTTCGCCGGAGAAGCAAGCCATTCTTCAGGAAATCCATGAGAAAGTGGAACAGTACAACGCATTTCTGGAAGAGGAAAAAGCAAAGGGAGAGTATGTTGAATTACGGCTGGATGGAAAAGAAGCAATCGAATTCATTGACAGGTCAAGCATCCGGGTATTCGGAGAGTTTCAAAAAACCGTAGATGAGATAACCTTACTTAATGAAAGCTATTATTACTATTCCGTTCAGGAAGATACATCCATCTCCTATCCTAATCCCAATGACAAAGAGGATAATGGAGATTTTGCAAAGGAATTTCACGAGTTCATGATCGAAGAAATTCGGACCGGGGATAAGGTCACGCTCATATCAGCCAATGGGACAAAGGTTGAAATTCCCATCGGTGATTCGTATGCTACCATCAAACATAAACAACAATCGTTTCCCAGACCGATGGATACAGTCTTTCCAATCATGTTTACATCTTATGAAAATTACACTGTTACATCAGGAATGTATGTCGAGAAAATTCGAAGTATAGAAGGAAATGATGCCAACGTCAGGTATCTTCTCCAAAGTACGAATTCAAGTATGATGTATCCAGAATTCGAACAGGTGGAATTTCATACTGAAAGTAGACTGTACGCTTTCAAATTGGATAACAATCAAATTGTCTGGATTGGCTCTAATCTTGTGCCCACACTAGGTTCCCCCCTATCCATTCAGGAATTGGAAACCATTGCCCGTGATGTGGTTGCCAAGGCGGCTCCAAATATCGATCTCAATCTCCTAAGTTTTACTCATGGAGGCGGCGATGGCAGGGAGTATTTCTTTCGCTGGACCAGCCATGAAAAACGCCTCAATGATGGAAGCCCGACCTATATTCTTGTCACGTTGACCGAAAGTGGCGAACTGTATACTTACTCAAATGAAATAATATTGGCAAAATAAACGAACAGGAGTTCCTCAGTGGGAACTCCTGTTCGCTTCTACTCTTCACCTTCATCCTTCGCCAGCTTCTTCGGCTTCGGCGGAGCGATGACTGCCTGCCTGCCGAGCGCGATCTCCAGCACTTCGTCCATGTGCTTGACGGGCAAAATCTTCATCTCAGACTTGGCCGTCTTGGGCAGGTCAACCAGGTCTTTCATGTTCTTCTCCGGCAGGAGCACGGTCTTCAACCCGGCGCGATGGGCAGCCAGGACTTTCTCACGCACACCGCCGATGGGCAGAATGCGCCCGCGCAGGGTGATCTCACCGGTCATGCCGACGTGTTTGAACACGGGGCGACCCGTCAACGCGGAGATGATGGCGCTTGCCATCGTAATGCCTGCCGAGGGACCATCCTTTGGAATGCCGCCTTCGGGCATGTGGATGTGAATATCCATCCGCTCGAACACATCCATGTCGATCTTCAACGCCGCCGCGCGAGACTTGATATAGGTCATTGCGGCCTGAGCCGATTCCTGCATCACCTCCCCCATCTGCCCGGTCATCTGCAAACCGCCTTTGCCTTCGGTGATGGCAACTTCCACCGCCATGATCTCGCCGCCGGTCTCGGTCCATGCCAGGCTGGTGGCAACGCCCACTTCATCGGTGCGCTCCGCTTCTGACGGGAAGACCTGTTGCGGCCCAAGCAATTTCTCGATCATCTCCGCTGAAATGGCAGTGGGGAACTTCTTCCCTTCCGCTTTCAAACGCGCCACTTTGCGGCACACACGGCTGATCTCACGTTCCAATCCGCGCACACCGGCTTCATAGGTATATTCACGGATGATGCGCTGAAGCGCAGGCGGCTCGATGACCAGACCCAAATCTTCGATGCCGGTCTCTTCATACTGGCGCGGAATGAGATAACGATTCGCGATCTCAACCTTTTCCTCTTCGATGTAACCGGGGAACTCGATCACTTCCATGCGGTCGAGCAGAGGCGCAGGGATGGTTCCCAGCGAATTGGCCGTAGTCACGAACATGACCCTTGATAGATCAAAGGGCATCTCCATGTAGTGATCGCTAAAGGCGTGGTTCTGTTCCGGGTCGAGCACTTCAAGCATGGCCGAAGCCGGATCGCCGCGAAAGTCTGAATACAGCTTATCGATCTCATCCAGCATAAAGAGCGGATTCGAGGTGCCCGCTCGTTTCATCGTCTGAATGATACGTCCCGGAAGCGCGCCAATGTAGGTGCGGCGATGACCGCGAATCTCGGCCTCATCACGCACGCCGCCCAATGAGACGCGCACAAACCTGCGCCCAAGCGCATCCGCAATGGAGCGGCCCAGCGAGGTCTTGCCCACGCCGGGAGGGCCGACAAAACACAGGATCGGCTGGCGTTCCTTCTTGGGTTTGAGCGAACGCACCGCAATATATTCAAGGATGCGCTCCTTGGCCTTCTTCAAACCGAAGTGATCGCGTTCCAAAATCTTGGCCGCATTCTTTACATCCAGGTTATCCGGTGTGGGGTTGTTCCAGGGCAGGTCAAGGATCCAGTCAATGTAAGTACGAATGATGCCCACTTCAGGAGCCATCGGCGGCATCTGGTTGAGGCGTTCCACTTCTTTGAGGGCAACCTTCTTCGCCTCTTCCGGCAAGACAGCGGCCTCCACCCGTTTTTTTAGATCGACTGCATCGCGGGTGAAAATATCCGTCTCACCAAGCTCACTCTGAATTTGTTTCATCTGCTCGCGCAGGTAAAACTCACGCTGGCTTTTATCCACTTCATTTTGTACACGCGCATGGATCTCATCTTCGAGCTCCAGCACGTCCACTTCCTGTGCCAGCAAATTGTTCAACTGACCCAAACGCGCCTTTGGGTCAACGATCATCAGCAAACGCAGCTTCGCTTCATAAGTAAGCGCCAGCGAAGTTGTGACCATATCCGCCAGCCAGCCTGGTTCAGAGATGTTCAACGCAAAGACATGCGCCTCTTCAGGGATCGAACGGTCAAGCTGAATACAACGCTCGAACTGATTCAACACCGAGCGCATCAACGCCTGAGTTTGGCGGTCCGCCGATGTCGGTTCGTTCACGATCCGCGCGCGGACTTTGATGTACGGTTTGACCCGCACAAATTCCACGATCTCCACGCGGCGGCGTCCCTGCACCAAAGCCGAATGCGAACCATCCGGCATGTTCAACAAACGCCCCACCGCCATCTCCACACCAATGGGCAGAAAATCCTCAGGGCCGGGGTCTTCCACATCTGGGTCGCGCTGGGTCAGCCCGATCACGGTCTGTTCCTTGATCTGTGCTTCCTCCAACGCCAGCATCGAAGCCTCGCGTCCAACAAAGATCGGCGAGACCATGCGCGGAAAAATGACCATATCCCGCAAGGGCAGCACCGCCGCTTCGATCAAACCATCGGCCTTTGGCTCCATGTTCGGAATGCGGTACAACTCCTCTGTCCGCTGTGTAAGCGTTAGATCAAAATCTTCATCATTCCAATTCGGTTGATTCATTCAACGATTTCCATTCTCTCATTACTTCCTATGCTCAAGCCGCCGTCCCCGGCGGCGCTTTCGCCGAGGACGGCGAAAGGAGCTAGGTTAATAATTTCCATTCTCTCATCACTTCCGCCGTCACAAACATCGAACCGGCAGATAATACGATACTACCATCTTTTGACGACAATTCCAACGCCCGCCGCAAAGCCTCTTTGACCGGAACCACCGCCTCACACTCCACCCCAGCCTGCCCGGCGAGACCCGCAATCTGCTCTACGCTGAGAGCGCGCGGATGATCGGCGCGTGTGATAATGATCTTCTGAATCTTCGGCTTCATCTCCGCGAACATGCCGGGAATGTTCTTATCCTCCGACGCGCCGAAGATGAGATAAACCTTTTTACCGGGGAAATACTCTTCCAAAGTCTCACGCAACTTCTCGAACGAATCCTGATTATGGGCAGAATCAAATATCAGCGGAGGGTCGAGGCGGGCCAATTCAAAGCGAGCGGGCCATTGTACCTGAGAAAAGCCCCTTTGAATCTGCTCATCTGAGATCGAAATTCCACTGGCTTTTAGAGCCGCATACGCCGTGGCAGCGTTCTCGATTTGGTGTTTACCCAGTAATGGAATATGCAGTTCGACCGCCGACCGTTGACCGCTGACCTTCAACCTTTGCCCTGATAACGATGCCTCCACCCGCTCAAACTCTACATCCCGTCCCACTAGAGTTATATCAGAATTTCGCTCACTGGCTATGCGAAGCAATACTTCACGGGCTTCATCCCTCTGCGGAGACGAAACGACCGGCACTCCTGGTTTGATAATGCCAGCCTTCTCCCCTGCTATAAGCGCAAGCGTATTTCCTAAAACAGCCATGTGGTCATACGAAAGTGATGTGATGACCGAAACCTTTGGCGTGACGATATTGGTCGCATCCAACCGCCCGCCCAAGCCAACTTCAAAGACCGCAGCCGTCGCACCATATTTGGCAAACGCCATGAACGCCAGTGCAGTCGTGATCTCAAACGTGGTCAGCTTTTCGATCTTTGCCACATGCGGCTTGATCTCCTCCACCAACTCGATCAAATGCTCATGCGAGATCGCCTCGCCATTGATGCGAATCCGCTCGACATAATCCTCCAAATGAGGAGAGGTATACAACCCAACCCTATACCCAGCTGCAGATAATGCCGCCGCACACAATGCAGACGTGGAACCCTTACCCTTCGTCCCCGCCACATGGATGATGGGATACTTCGTCTGCGGGTCACCCAGCGACTCCATCAACGCGAACATGCGGTTCAAGTTGAAATCCGCTTTGACTAATTCGGACGAATGTTTAAGGCTATAATCCACGAAGGAATATAGGTAATCAAGCGCTTGGTTGTATCGGGTTTCAATATCCATAATTGAAGATTGTAAATCGAAAATAGAAAATCGAAAACTTGTATTAAGCCATATGTTTTTTGCAACGTTGCCTGACAAAAACACGGACAAGCACAGATGCCACGGAAAAGAGCAGGATGCTTTAGAAATCCGTCCATTCCGTATGTTCCGTGTGCGAAAGAATCCCTTCCGCCTGACTTTGCAAACGCCATGTATTAAGCCACCCAAAGAGTAAAACCCATCTTTTGATTGTTGTATAATTATCACATGCCTCAGAAAAAAAGATTGGAACAGTTCAAAGTTATCCTCCGCCAACAACTTCCCTTTCTCAGGGAACAGTATTCCGTGGCAACAATCGAGGTATTTGGTTCTTATGTTCGTCATGAGGAACGAAAAGATAGCGACTTGGATTTATTGGTCACTTTTACAAAAACGCCCAGTCTCTTAAAGTTCATTCGCCTTGAAAGGCATCTTTCCGAGAATCTTGGCGTAAAGGTTGACCTTGTCATGAAAGATTCTCTTAAACCCGTCATGGGCAAGAGGATAATAAAGGAAGCAGAGCCAGTTTCATGACTCGTATTTATGTGGATTACCTCAGAGATATGCTTGACAATGCAAAACGCGCCTTGCGTTTTGATGAAGGAATGGATTATTCATCGTTTAGCAAAGATGAAAAATCTGTCTATGCGGTCATTAGGGCAGTGGAAATTATTGGGGAAGCAACACGCAACATCCCTGAGGAACTCCGTGTAAAATATCCTGAAATTCCCTGGCGGGATGTTTCAGACATGAGGAATAAACTTGTCCATAATTATTTTGGCATTAATCTTGAGGTAATCTGGCAAACTCTTGAAGAAGATATACCATTACTGGCAGATGCTTTACAAAACATCATTAGGCGGGAAGAAAACTCAACAATCAATAACGAATAAAAAAACATACCCCTTGCTCGCCACCCTTACTATTCACCTACGTCTCCCTCTCTGCGCCTCGCTCAAAGACAAACGCGGACAGATCAAACCGCTCATGTCACGTTTACATCGCGAGTTCAACGTCTCCGTCGCGGAGATGGATAAACACGATGTTTGGGATGAAGCCATCATCGTCTGTGCGATGGTGGGAAATGACAGCGCCTTCCTGCAATCCGCTTTGCAAACTGTGGCAAAATGGGTGGAAGCCAATTGGCGCGATGGGGATGTGTGGGATAGCAAGATAGAATTGGCGGGATAGTTCTTTACGCATTACGAATTACGTAATGCGTGATACGTAATGCGCAAAGGAGAATAATCAATGGACTTACAACTCAAAGGC
>DAOQPR010000186.1:0-6279 GCA_035333265.1 Anaerolineales bacterium | reverse complement strand
ATCTCATGGAAGCCAGCGGCACCACCGCCAAAGATTACAAGTGGGCGGTCTTCCACCAACCCAACACAAAATTCCCGCAGCGAGTTGCGGGTCAACTCGGCTTTTCGATGGATCAAATTGAGCCCGGTCTACTCGTGCCTGTGATCGGAAACACCTATGCGGGTGCGGCGATGATCGGCTTGACTGCGACTCTCGACATTGCCCAACCCGGCGACCGGATCCTCGTCGTCTCTTTCGGGTCCGGGGCTGGGTCAGACGCCTTCGACATTACCGTCACTGATAAAGCGCCTGCCAAACAAAACCTCGCCACCAAGACGCGTGATTACATCGCACGCCGCACTGAAATTGATTACGCAACCTATGTGCGTTTCCGTGGCAAGTTGGCGATGAAGTAAAAAGGAAATCGGATAATTCGATATTCGATAGAAAGCAAAAATCGAATTATCCAATATCGAATATCGTTCAGGAAACCATACATGACAGACGTTGTTATTGCAGGAATTGGACAAACCGAAGTTGGCGAGCATTGGGACATTGGTCTACGTGATCTGGCTTATGCTGCCATCCACGATGCCGTGGAAGACGCGGGCGGACTCAAACCTCAGTCGCTTTTTGTAGGCAATATGCTCGCACCCAATCTTTCGCATCAGGCGCATATGGGGGCATTGCTCGCGGATTATTCCGGCTTGAACAGCATTGAAGCCGTCACCGTGGAAGCGGCAGGCGCCTCGGGCGGAGCAGCGCTGCGCCAGGGCTACCTCGCCGTTGCCAGCGGATTTGTGGACGTAGCACTCGTGGTGGGTGTGGAAAAATTTACAGACAAGGTTGGTGCGGGGGTGGATGAAGCCCTCGCCACCACAGGCGACGCCGATTATGAAGCCGTGCAAGGCATGACTCCCGCCGCGCAAGCCGCATTATTGATGAAGCGCTACGTGCACGAATATGAAGTACCTGCCGATGGGTTTGCTGGATTTGCACTTGCGGCTCATGCACACGGCGCCGGCAACAAGAACGCCATGTTCCGCAAAGCCATCAAACCGGAAGTGTATGCAAAAGCCGAAATGGTCAGCGACCCGCTCAATATGTTCGACATGGCCCCCAATGCGGATGGCGCTGCCGCGCTCGTTCTGACTCGCCGCGACCTGCTCCCTACCAATTTCAAGAATCCGCTTGTAAAGGTGGCGGGGTCTGGTTCTTCATCAGATACCCTGGCGTTGCACGACCGCAAAGATATGCTGTACTTCGACACAGCACAACTTTCTGCAGGCAAAGCCATGAAGCAGGTTGGCCTGACCCTCGACGGCATCGACTTCTTTGAGTATCACGATGCGTTCAGCATTTACGCCGCGCTGCAACTCGAAGCGGTCGGGTTTGCGATAAAAGGCAAAGGCTGGAAACTCGCCGCCGATGGTTCAATTGGGTTGAAGGGCAGTATTCCCTGCGCTACGATGGGCGGCATGAAAGCACGCGGATTCCCCGGCGGGGCTGCAGGCGTGTACCAGGCCGTCGAAGCAGCGACCCAGTTACGAGGTCAGGCTGGAGCGAACCAAATTGCAGATGCACGCTTCGGGTTGATCCAGTCCCTCGGCGGACCAGCATCCACGGCTGTCAGTCACATCCTGCAAAGGCTTGATTAGAATCAATTTTGTAGGTCACGCCAAGTACCTGGAATGGGTGTGAAGCGTGACCTATTTTTTATGGGTCATGTTTATCAATGGGGAAATGGACAAGCCTGCGAACAACGCGGCCAACCCAAACAGGAATGCGGGGACGAACCAACGAGCATTAACGATGAAATCCTGATATAGCAGAATTCCCTGAATGCGTAGTTTGGCAAGAGCCACCGGCGGTATGCTCTGTGCCGTAACGAACAGCGCTCCCAGGGTAAGGACAATAACAAGCGCAACAGCCAGGTCATTCCACGTCACAAAGGCCGGGCGTTCCTCTACACGGATACGCGTCATCACATCCATTGTGATGACGCGGGGCATGGGGGCAAGCGACTGGGATGAAAGCGCGTTTTCGATGAGCGCATCTTGTTCTAGACGGTTATCCATGATTCCTCCAGTTGAGCAAGCGACTTGCGGAGTTGTTCCTTGGCACGAAAAATGCCCGTCTTCACCGTGCCCAGCGGCAGGTTAAGGGTCGAGGCGATCTCTTCGTAAGAAAGTTCATTTTGGTACCTAAGAGTAATGAGCAATTGATAATTAGAGTCGAGATTCTCAATGGCGCGCTGCAAGTGGGTTCTGGTTTCGTTTGACTCAAAAATTTGAGCGGGGGTATCCAGATGCGGTTCGGGGATGTCTTCCATCACATCGTCGCCAAGATCGTTGAGAGATCGGCGCAAGTTGGGAAGTTTGTTGTAGCACAGGTTGGTGACGATTCTATATAGCCAGGTGCGGAATTGACTCTGCCCCTTAAAGTTGGGCAGCGCCGTCCAGGCGCGCACGAAAGTCTCCTGTGCCAGGTCAAGCGCTTCGTTCTCATCTTTGACGACGCGCATGGCAAGGTTGTAGACGTATTGTTGGTGCTCGTTCACCAGCGCTTCAAAGGCTTCGGGGTCACCTTTTTGAGCCTTTTGAACGAGGGTCTGCTCAGAGGCTGCCATTTTCTATTGGTTAGACAGGGAAAGAACGGAAAAGTTTCAGTTTTCACGTCATTGCGAGCCGATAGGGTGAAGCAATCGCCATGCAACAGAGATTGCTTCGTCGGAAAAAAACACCCTCCTCGCAATGACATAAATTTCTCTGAAACTTTTTTCCAAAACATCTGTCAAAGTAGGTAGAACACTTTGTAACATAAGGAGCAACAAAATGAAAAGACCCGTAGTGATCGGTTTATTGGTAGCCGCCCTATTGCTGGTGCTGGCAGGTATTGGCGCCATTGTGTTTTTTGCCCTCCGTGGCACAGACTTTGCGGCATTCAACGTTCCGCTCGTGTCTGCCACGGCGGAAGAGAGCAAAACCTTGAAGATCGATGCAAAAAAGCCGATCTCGCTTAAAGTAGATGACAATGCGGGCGATATATCCATCGTCGGTGCAGATGTAGAGACGGTTGAAATTCAGATCGTCAAGACAGGCTATGGAAGCAATGACGCCCGCGCAGAAGAAGCCTTGAAAGGCATCAAATATGAAGTAAAGCAGAATGGAAATACCATTACCTTCACTTACAAATTAGATGGGCGCCAAACTCGTGAAGTCAACACGGTAGACCTTATCATCACCGTCCCCACAGAAACATCGGTGGATCTGGATAATGGTTTCGGAGTTGTCGATGTATCCGACCTGAAAGGTGATGTGGTCACCTCTGGCGATTTCGGAGACACCACGGTGGCAAATATTGAAGGCGCGCTATCGTTGGAAAACTCCAGCGGTGAGATCCAAGTCCGCAATGTGGATGCAGGCAGTGGCAATGTAAGCATCGACGTAGATTTCGGCAAGGTGATCGTCGAAAAGGTGAACGGCAAAGATGTCAACGTCAATTCGAACAGCGGCACGCTTGATCTGAGCAATGTACGCGCCACAGGAGACCTGTTCATCAAATCGGACTTCGGCAGCATCACGGTTGAGAATGGTTCAGCAGCCTCCGTCACTGTAGAGTCAAGCAGTGGAAAAGTGAACTTCACCAAGTTCAACGTTCGCAACAAACTGACCGTCACCGCCGACTTCGGCGACATCGAATTGAATCAAACGTTGGCTGACTCGTATGACCTCAACTCGAGCAGCGGCGGCATCATGGTGGACGGTGTCAAAGGCAACCTCAAAGCCCATACTGATTTCGGCAGCATCGACGTTATGAACGCTCAAAATGCCACACTCGATTTGCAATCCAACAGCGGCGGCATTGAATTCAGCGGGTCGCTCGGCGAGGGTCCGCACAGCATACAGTCCGATTTTGGAGGCATCACTCTTTCCATCCCTGCCGACTCTGCATTGAACGTGGACCTTGAAACTGACCTGGGCAGTATCAGTTCAGATATTCCACTCACCGTCACCTTGAGCGGTGACAGGGATAAAAAGCAGCAAGTCGGCACGATGAATGGAGGCGGCGCAGAACTGACCGTTCAAACCAACAACGGCTCGATCGAGATCAAGAGCATCAAGTAAAATTACAGGGCTTGGAGAAATTCCAAGCCCTGATTTTTTTCAATAGGATATTTCAATGAATGACATTATCCCCTGCATTGGCGTGGTCGGCGTCCTGACGATCATCTTCGGCTTTCTCGCCTTCATGCGTTACATGAACTATAAAGAAACCATCGCCCTTGCCGAAAAAGGCCTGACACGCCCTGAGAAAAAAACGGGCAAAGGCCTGTTGCGTTGGGGAATTTTCATCGCTGCGATCGGCCTGGCCCTCTCGGTTGGACTCTACCCTCTTGGCTTCGACTCTGGCATCCATTATCCGCTTCGCCTCGGACCGTGGATGCTGGGCGGCTTCGTTCCGCTTTTTCTTGGCCTTGGGCTGGTGCTGATCCATTATTTGACAGAGAAGGATTAAGTGTTACCTTTTATGGGAGCACTTCCCCTGTGGACGTTGCCAAATAGATCTGGGTGGTTTGATGAATATCTCCTTCTATATATAAATACAACACATTATCCTTAAGAATAGCATTGGTAAACCAAAATTGACTTGAACTTTTTATATCACTGGGCTTGAAAACCGGGTTACCCGAATAGCGTTCCCAGTGAATACCATCTTGACTGGTAGCCAGCCCTAGTTTCATATACGTCCCACGCCGGTCGCTTACGCCGCGATAGATCATCAACCAGCCATCTTCTGTTTGGAAAACACGCGGTTGATGCACCCACCCGGCATCCCATTGCCCGGTTTCGCCGGGTTGAAACACCGGGTCACTATTGACAAAGGGCTTGCTTGTTGTCATTGGATCATTGTATTTTTCCCAAATGACACCATCCACAGAGGTAGCCATGCCGATTCTCTGAATACCAGAAGCATCCGCTCCACTGTAATACATCATATAGCCTTGATCCGTCTTTAGCACATGCGGGGTAAGCACTTGCTTCTCATCCCACTCGCCGCCATCTCCCGGTATGAGAAGAGGATCCGGGTCTGGTATCCAATCTGATAAAGCTGGGCCTGCTACACATTGGGTGGTCCGCCCGATCACACTGGAAGACGGATACGAGGGGGAGTCCCAGGTGTAAAAAAACAATTCCCAACAACCATCCTGCCAAAGGACGCTGGAAGAGTACATTGCGACCTTGGCATATGGAATGTCTTTTGTCCGGATGATTGGATCATCACCTTGTTTTGTCCACACATAGCCATCGGAGGATGTAACCAGGCCAACTTCTGACTCACCCGGGAAATCGCGAAAGCCATTCCGGAACATATAAAACATTCCATCATGATATATTACAGCACCCGGGTCTGTAAATCGGTCATCCCAGGCCCCGGGCTGGCCTTTGGACACAATCGGCTTATCTCCATAAACGGTAAAAAACTGGGTTTGTGTAGCCGTAGCCTTTGGCGTAGAAATCGCTAAAGGAGTTTGCGTCCATTGAATTTCATCTGGAGCATTGATCGGCGCTACTGCGACAGGGACCGAACAAGCTGTAAATAAACATAACCATGTCAATGACAATAGTTTTCGCATTTTATTTTCCTTTGGAGGTATTCTTCTTAAGCCATTCTGCCAACATGGAATAAAACAAGACCCGCGGCGAAAATGGCATCTCGGCAAACAAGCCGTGTGGAGTTTCATTTAGATTGTGATCTCCATTCGGGAAAATAATATAAGAGAAATTATCCTTCCCCGTGTCCATCAGGGCTTGTAAATTTTCAGCATCAAATGTGACCGGCTGATTCTTATCGACACTCCCCCACAGCCATAACCCGGGTTGCTCCAACTCCTGCAGGACCGGGATCGGGTCAAAACCGCCTGGGCTCATTTCTCGCAACCGTTGAGTGATCTTGGCGTCGTCATATGCAGTGTCGCTTTCCCCGTCATTAGTATAGGAACTGAACATATCTTCTTGAGACGTGGAAGCAACGGGACCGGAAATAATCACAAAATATGTAATCGCATCTGATTGCGAGGCGGCAAGCGGGATCACCCAACCTGCCTGGCTACCGCCAATTAATCCAATATGACTTGGGTCGATCTCCACCCGGGATTTCAGATATTCCACACCGGCAATTGCATCAGAAGCATGCCTCTGCAAATTAACAGTGCTCGCAGCTTCTTGATATACGCCCTGCGAGTCTCCAACCCCTCTCTTGTCATAATTCAAAATGGCAAATCCCTGGCTGATCATA
>DAOQPR010000185.1:0-6280 GCA_035333265.1 Anaerolineales bacterium | reverse complement strand
TATCTTCCAACCCGGCCTTCAAGCATGTAGGTGACCTCCATTTCCGTTTGGATGAGGAGGAATAGAATCAATGAGTTTGCTTAAACCTAACTCTAGGACGCCTTTTCACATTGATTTTGACTGGTGGAAGCAAAATGAACGAGACTGGCACATATTCCTTCGTTCTTTGTTGTGTGCGGATCATCAGGATGCGTTTGCCAATATCGAAGAAGGGGATATGATTGATTGGATCGACCCCAACACTGCGGAAGTCAAGCCGGTTGATGGCGTGCAACATGCCCTCATGAGTCACTGCGCACAACTCCCTGAGTTTGTTGGGGAGAGGACAGCTGTGGTAGAAGCTGTTTTTCGGATATTTTTGGCAAACGGCAATGTTCCCATGTCAGCCGAAGACCTTGCAAAGAAACTGGGCAGGCCTGCCGATACAATTCTAAAGACCATTGCCGGGCCCCGTGTGTACCGTGGTTTAAGACCGATCATGAATCAACCCTAAATACGGGGCGCGTGGAGTAAAATTAATTATCTGCCCCCGTAGCTCAATGGATAGAGCGTCTGCCTTCTAAGCAGCAGGTTGTGGGTTCGATCCCCGCCGGGGGCGCTCGAAATTATCAAACAGTTCGAAGGAGTCCTTCCATGCCGACTGTGATCCGTAAATCTCGAGAGACGCTCATGGAAGTCCGGCGTGACATTCTTCACGCTGTGGGCTGGCAGGTTCGTTCCAGTATCTGGAGCCCACCAACGGATTTGTACGAAACGGAGTATGCGTACATTATTCGAATGGAAATAGCGGGGATGAGAGAGGAAGACTTTGAAGTCTCACTTCAAAATGACACCCTCTCCATTACAGGTTCCCGCCCAGATTATCCAGAGCGGCGTGCTTATCATCAAATGGAAATCCGATTTGGCAAGTTTGCATCCTTTGTTGGCCTGCCTGGCCCTGTGGATATTGACCAGTCCAAAGCGGAATACGTTGACGGTTTCTTAACCGTAACTCTAACCAAGGCCACACCAACAAATATCAAGGTTGAATAGATCAATGCCTGCACAGAGATGGCAATCCGGTTACCAAAATTTTCTGCAGATCATAGGCGAGACAGGGGATGAATTTTCCGATGCATATCTTGCCTCTTTTCTTTCACAGTTTCAGAAGAAAGATGACGCTTCAAATAACCTGCAGCCTGATACACCCGAAAATGGGCAAAAACTCCCCGATACTCTTCCCATTCTACCGTTACGCGGTGTCGTAGTTTATCCCAATACGGCTGTCCCGTTGACGGTGGGTCAGCCGCGTTCCATCAAACTGGTGGATGACGTAGTTGGCGGGGATAAACTCGTAGGTTTGGTGGCGGCACTCAATCCAGAACAGGAAACGCCAGGCCCAAACGAATTGTATAAAGTGGGGACAGTTGCCACAGTGCATCGCCTTCTGCGTGCCCCGGATGGGACAGTTCGTCTTTTGGTGCAGGGTATCGAGCGTTTTAAACTTGGTGAATTCATTGAGGAAGAGCCTTACCTTCGGGCGCGAGTCGAGCGTTGGCCTGAAGTGGAGGAGAAGAACCTCGAAACTAGTGCATTGGCCCGGAATGCCCGTGAACAATTCCAACAGATTACACAAATGCTGCCCTCTTTCCCAGAGGAACTCGCAAGCTCGATCATGTCTCTAGACGACCCTTTGCAGACTGTTTACACGATCGCAAATTTCCAGCGGATGGATATTAAAGATGCCCAGGAGATCTTGGAGATCGACTCGGTTGCTGCCAAGTTAAAGAAACTGATTGGTTTGTTAGTTCGAGAGGCAGAAGTCTTGCAGATCGGACAAAAGATTCAAAATGAAGCACGTGGTGAGATCGAAAAAGTCCAACGGGATTACTATCTGCGCGAGCAAATGAAAGCCATTCAGCGTGAGCTGGGTGAGAAGGATGAGCAATCGGTCGAGGTTGAAGAGTTCCGAAAAAAGATCGAGGATGCAAAACTGCCTGAAGAGGCCGAGAAACAGGCCAAAAGGGAGTTGGAGCGTCTTTCCCGTCTACCGACCGCTGCGGCTGAATATGGAGTCATCCGCACCTATCTTGATACGCTGGTTTCCCTTCCTTGGTCGATCGGTACCGAAGATAACCTCGATATTGCTCATGCCCGTGAAGTTTTGAATCAAGATCATTATGGATTGAAGGATGTCAAGGATCGCATTCTTGAGTTCCTCGCGATCCGCAAATTACGCCTTGACCGCAAAGACGAGAAAAAAGCGGAATCCGGCGATTTTATCCGCCGGGAAAGAGAAGGCGTAATTTTGTGCTTTGTTGGGCCTCCTGGTGTGGGTAAAACATCCCTTGGTCAATCCATCGCCCGCGCTATGGGACGTAAATTTATTCGAGCATCCCTGGGTGGTATCCGTGATGAAGCGGAGATCCGCGGCCATCGCCGCACCTATATTGGTGCCATGCCCGGGCGGGTCTTACAATCCTTGCGCCGCATCGGGTCGAACAATCCAGTCTTCATGTTAGATGAAGTGGACAAACTGACCAATGATTTTCATGGCGATCCGGCTTCTGCATTGCTCGAAGTGCTTGACCCCGAACAAAATGGTGAGTTTCGCGATAACTATCTTGAAGTCGCCTATGATTTATCCCAGGTATTCTTCATTGCCACGGCAAATATGTTGGAATATATCCCCGGCCCTTTGCGTGACCGCATGGAGATCATTTATCTTTCCGGTTACACTGAAAATGAAAAAATGGCGATTGCCCATGGCTATCTGATTCCGCGTCAGATTCGTGAAAATAGCCTGCGGCCAAAAGAAGTAACATTTACGGATGATGCATTAATGATGATCATTCGCCAATATACGCGCGAAGCGGGCGTGCGGAATTTGGAGCGGAAGATTGGTGCTGTTTGCCGAAAAGTAGGCACCAGGATTGCGGAAGGAAAAGCCAAGAAATATCGGATCACTCCGAAACTTGTTGAGGAATTTCTTGATCATCCAACCTTCCTCGGTCCGGAAGAACTCAACAAACGGACTTCCATGCCTGGAGTTGTTCCCGGCCTGGCCTGGACATCTTTTGGAGGTGACATTCTGCTTATTGAGGCCACCGCCATGCCTGGCGGGCGCGGCTTTCAGATTACAGGCTCTATTGGAAATGTCATGCAGGAATCAGCACGTGCTGCACTGTCCTATGTCCGTTCCCGTGCGCAATCTTTGGGATTACCGCATGAATTTTTTGACAAGCATGATATTCACATGCATATTCCTTCTGGCTCCCAGCCAAAAGACGGACCCTCTGCCGGAGTGACCATGGCTACTTCACTGGTGTCGTTGATCTCTGGCCGCAAAGTGAATCCGCAGATTGGCATGACTGGCGAGATTACCCTGCGGGGTCAGGTTCTGCCCATTGGTGGCGTCAAGGAAAAAGTACTGGCTGCGCATCGGAGTGGATTGACCACTGTCATCCTCCCCAAGCAAAACGAAAATGACCTGGATGATGTGCCTGAAGAGATCCGCAAAAATATGAAATTTGTTTTTGCGGAAATGGTGGATGATGTTCTTAATGCGGCTCTTGAAAAGCCAAAGGGCCAGAAAAAACAAACAAAACGACCTTTAAAAAAGACCAACCCGAAGAAGGCTAAACCGAATGTCAAAAACAAAAGTGCTGCTCGCAGAAGATGATGTAACCATGGTGGCTCTATTAAAAACGCTGCTAAAAATGGAGGGGTTTGAAGTGGTAGCCCTGCATGCCGATGATGACGTGGTGCAGGCAATTCGAAATGAACATCCAGATATTGTTCTCATGGATGTTCATTTGTCACACCAGAGCGGCCTGGATATCCTTGACCAGCTTCGAGCGTCTGATGATGTAAGCAATGTGCGGGTCGTGATGTCTTCCGGGGCAAATGTGAAAGAAGAATGTATGCACCACGGCGCGGATGGATTTCTCATGAAGCCTTACATGCCGGACGATCTTATTAAACTGCTCAGGCAAACCATTTCTGCATGAACCAGATGCCTCCCAACCTGCGGGAATTCAATTTTGATGGCGACTATGAGAGAATATTGAAATTGTGGCAGGGAATAGAAACCGGAATAAATGTAGGGCGTTCTGATACATCCGAAGAGATCAAAAAGAAAATTGAGCGTGACCCGGATCTCTTTCTGGTTGCAGAACAGGGAAATGAAATCATTGGGACGGTGATAGGCGCGTTCGATGGACGGCGCGGCATGATCTATCATCTGGCTGTCCGTAAAGATCAACGCAAACACGGGATCGGTACCATGTTGTTAACCGAAGTTGAAAAACGCCTGCAAGCCAAAGGCTGCATTAAGTGTTATCTGCTGGTCTTGGCTGATAACAACCAGGCCATTCATTTTTATGAAGATCTGGGCTGGCAGGAAAGCAAACAAGATCGGATATTTTCGAAAGAGTTCTAATGACCATTCGATTTGGAATATTAACCATCTCCGACCGCTCTTCCCGTGGCGAACGGGAGGATGCCTCCGGCCCAGCTCTCGCCTCCTTTCTCCAAGCCGAAAATTGCCCAGTCGTAAAACAACAGATCCTACCCGACGACGAATCTGCCATTCGTAAAGCCCTCATCGAATGGGTAGACAACGAGAAGATCGATATTATCCTCACCACGGGAGGAACAGGCTTTGCACCCCGCGATGTAACTCCCGAAGCAACCCGGGCAGTTATTCAACGTGAAGCGCCAGGCTTGGCTGAAATAATGCGAGCCGAAAGCCTGAAAAAGACGAAACACGCCATGCTTTCGCGGGCTATTGCTGGAATTCGTGAACAGACATTGATCATCAATCTTCCTGGGAGCCCAAAAGGGGCTGTGGAAAACCTACAGACGATCTTCCCGATCCTTTCGCACGCGGTACAGTTATTGCAGGAAGACCCAAAATCTGAAGCGTCGCATTAGGATGTTTTCCTCTAAAACAAAAAGGAGCCGTTCCTCAAAGAAACGGCTCCTTTTTGTTGTTATTACTTTTTATTTATGCGTCTGCATTACGCCCAAACCAATTTCGCCATTCCTGGTTTTCCCAAACAACAAGGATGGGAGCAGCATTGAAAATGGAGGAATAGGTTCCGCTAAAAATGCCCACAAGCAAAATGATCACGAAATGTCGAATGCTATCACCGCCAAAAAGGGCCAACGCTGTGAGAGTGAACATGACCGTTAATTGAGTTGAAATGGAACGGTCAAGGGTTTGCACTATGGAGTGATTGATCAGCGTTTCATAATCCAGGCGGCGGATGATGCGTGAATTTTCGCGGACGCGGTCAAACACTACAATGGTGTCGTGAACCGAAAAACCAATCACTGTGAGAACAGCGGTAAGGAACAGCGCATCTGCTTCCCAACCCAGGAAATATCCCAACATCGCTTCCACACCCAAAACTACGAAAACATCGTGCAGCATGGCGAGGATGGCGGCTGTTCCATACCGGATGGGATGTTCCACGCTGCGGAAAGCCCACCAAATATAGATCAGGATCGCAACGGCTGCCATAAGAATGGCAAACCCGGCAGCGCGTGTAACCTCGGCCCCAATGGATGCGCTTACCGACGTGAAGTTTAACACGGTCACTTTTGAACCAAACGCTTCCAGTTTACTGACGATCTCACCTTTGGTTTCATCCGTCATTGTTTTTGAGCGGATGGAGTACGCATCTTCACCCAATGGCTGAATAATAGGATCGTTCAGGGATTGCTCATCGGTTGAGAGTTCGGCATAGATGGCAGCAACTTGGGAAACCTCAGGGCGTGCGCCTTCAAATTGAACTTCAAGCAGAGAGCCGCCGCGGAAATCGATGCCGAGGGGCAAGGGACCGACCTGAGGATTTTGAGCCCAGTTGATCCCCATGAAAACTATACCTGGCACAATAACCAGCAGGGAAATTAGAAAGTACAAATATCGATTCTTAATGATGTTCATTTCAACCTCCTCTTACAGACCAAACCAGCTTGGGTGTTCACCGAATTTCAAATTGTCAAGTACGGTGTGCAGGAAGGTTCGAGTAACACGAATGGCCGTGAACAAAGAAACCAGAACGCCAAGGGCCAGCGTTACGGAAAAGCCCTTCACCATGCTGGCTCCAAAGGTGTTGCCGAAGGTGAACAGGATCAAACAGGTGATCAGGGTGGAGATATTTGAGTCACGGATGGATGGCCACGCTCGACTCCAGGCAAGGTCGATGGCCTGCCGTAAATTGCGCCCGGCTCTCAACTCTTCCTTGAGGCGTTCAAAGATCAGCACATTGGCATCCACTGCCATACCGATACT